>JBCCSJ010000361.1:0-5170 GCA_039200505.1 Planctomycetota bacterium
CGCAGACTTTACCGCTGCAGTAGCTGATCCGTCTTCCATCAGCCAAGTACCCAAACCAATTGCCGGCATTTGCCCTACAGGAAATTGAAAACTTTTCATCGCTCTCTCAAAAAAACATACTTTAAATTGCATCCACTGAGTTCATCGGATGCAAAACTGATCCGATGACTTTTTCTTGAATTCTGGATCCCGCTCAGTCAGAGTCTTGATAGTTGTCGTTGCCTTTGATTTGGCGAACGTACTCGCAATCCACTTTCGTAGATGGAAGACGAATTTGCCTCGAATCTGAGTTACCAGCAATCGACTTCAAATTTATCGTATGTCGAAGTTGGAGTCATTGGGGTAAATCAGTAAGTTGACGACTTGGAATGGGTAACTCGTATTTGACTGATATCTAACGCCCAGCCATTCTTAATTCCTGTATCCTGTTTTCGCGGCAACATTCATGACCCAGCTATCCGAATTCATGCTTAACACTGGTCTTCGGGCTCGGAATTCAGCCAAAATTTTAGCGGTCTCGCCAGACTCGCAAAAATCGAAGGCGATCTTCAAGGCAGCTCAATGGCTACGCAAAGATCTGAACCAGATTCTTGGAGCCAACCATCAAGACATTGACGCGGGCCAAAAAAGAGGACTTTCCGATGCGATGCTGGACCGGCTTTATTTAGATGCCACTCGAGTCGAAAGCATGGCTTTAGGTTTGGAATCAATCGCTCAGCTCAAGGATCCGGTCGGAGAAATTATCGCTCAATGGCCGCGTCCCAACGGATTAAAAATTGAAAGGGTCCGAACTCCCTTGGGAGTGATTGGCATCATTTACGAAAGCCGCCCTAATGTGACCGCCGATGCGGGTGCCTTATGCCTTAAAGCAGGGAACGCTTCGATTTTGCGAGGAGGTTCGGATTCCTTTCATTCTTCGAAAACGATCCATCAATGCCTTGTCAAAGGCTTGGAATCGTCAGAACTACCCATGGATGCCATTCAATTGGTACCCACCACCGATCGCGATGCCGTCGGTCAAATGTTGTCGGGCTTAAACGGTAACTTGGACGTTCTGGTCCCAAGGGGAGGCAAATCGCTTGTTGCTCGCGTTCAGCAGGAATCGCGGGTTCCCGTCTTTGCCCATCTAGAGGGAATTTGTCATATCTTCGTGGAAGCTACCGCCGATCCTGATATAGCGATTTCTGTGGTTGCGAACTCCAAAATGCGTCGCCCCGGAATTTGCGGAGCTGTCGAAACGTTGCTTCTAGATCGCAAGCTGCCAGGAAAACTTGCCAAAGATATCTTAAAAAATCTACTCGATTTAGACTGTGAGATTCGGGGGGATCGGTCGGTCATTGATTTGATTCCTGAGTGCAAACCAGCCACCGAAGACGATTGGAAAACTGAATACCTGGCTCCAATTCTGGCCGTTCGAATGGTTGATGGATTGGAAGGTGCGATCGACCACATCGATCGTTACAGTTCACAACACACCGAATCAATCCTTACCGACAGATCTGAGATCGCGGAAACATTTATGCTTCGTGTCGATTCAGCCATTGTGTTGCATAACGCTTCGACTCAATTTGCTGACGGCGGAGAATTTGGCATGGGAGCCGAAATAGGTATCGCGACCGGCAAGATGCATGCTCGCGGACCGGTCGGTGTAGAACAGTTGACCAGTTTTAAATACCGCGTTTTCGGAAGTGGACAAGTCCGGCCCCAATAAACGTGATGCGGGCGCAGGCTCTTTTTTTAATTTAAAGCCAGCCAGAGTGGCACCCACGCAAAAAGGCCGACAAAATTCCTTTTGTCGGCCCTTCGCGTCAGACGTAATACAGAAGGCTATTTCTTTTTGAACAAGCCGCCCACCTTTTTGGCCGCTCCCCCGATCCCTTTTCCGATTCCGGAACCGACTTTTTTAGCGGTATTGCCAACATTCCTGCCAACTTTTTGAGTCGTTTTGCCAACGTTGGAACCGAACTTTTTAACTCCGTTGCCGACGTTTCTGGCTCCATTGTGAATTCCGTGTCCGATCTCTTTAAAATCGACAGTCGCTTCGACGCCAACTTTTCCACCAACGCCCAATCCGGCTCCTAGCTGTCCGCCCAGAGTCAGTCGCCCGTCATCGAAACCCGCATTCACGCCGCCTTCCAGGCCGGCACCTGCCCATGCCTCTCCGGTAACGCCGCCACCTACTGGTCCAATCTCAGTAGCGAGATTCCCTGTCGCCTTACCTCCCGAGAAAGCTCCAGCGTGAAGTTGTCCACCCTTTCGACCGATTCCAGCTTGCGCGTTTGCCTCAGTCCCCAAAAAACCAGAGGCACCCGCAGAATTGACGATGTCCACCTTGCCAATTCGACCGCTTTGAGAGACTCCCGCATCACCGTACAGACCAGCACCCGCGGTCCCTCGGACGCCCGCAAATTTGTTCCCATCGGAATCATAAAATGCGCCCGTTTGTAAATTGGTTCTTTCATCAAATCCGATCCCTGCCTGAGAATCATATAAAACACCACCATGATTTTTACTACTTCCTGCACTAACACCGGGCCCTTTGTATGTAATTGGCCCTGCCGATGCAGCTTGACTTGATTGGTATGTCGCTGTGCCGTGGGCTGACTGCGAATACGTTTGCTGATTGGGATAGATTGCATTCCGATTCGGCGCGTTCGTGGTGCCTCCCGGAATCAAATTCTGGTTGAATTGTGCAGGGAACCCCTCGAGGCGGATGGCTCGATGATTTTGAGGATGATAAGGATCGAGATAAATGGTCGAAGTAGGGACTTGTCGAAGGATTGTCGGACTTCCAGAGCTAGGCGACTGGCCAATGACTTGAGGTTGGCCGACGACCTGTCCTGGCTGAAAAATTTGGGGCTGGCCAATAATTTGGCCTTGTTGAGTTATCTGCGGTTGGCCGACGACCTGTCCCGACTGAATAATCTGCGGTTGGCCAATGATCTGTCCCGGTCCGATAACCTGCGGTTGTACATAGCCCTGAAACGGGACACTTTCGATAATTTGATGCTGGCCAAATGCGACTTGCAAAAATGCAAACGCTGTCAAAATTAGACTGCTGAAAAGGGGGCGTAACACTTTGATCTCCAATAAACCTGGGTTTTACTTGCGTTTGATACTCATTTGCGCAAGGCCACGAAGTGTTACATGGATTCATAAAAAAAATCTTGTAGCGATGTTACTCGATGATTTTTTCAGATTTTGGTTTCCATGCGGTTAAGAATCACAACAATAAAACTTTGCCCATGGACGAAGTTAAACAGGTCCGGTTTTCGGCAAGTAAAAAGGCGATTCCAAATAAGAGCCCGATATGGATGAATTGACCAACAACGAGAGGCTCAGTCGAATCGAAACGCTTTGGAGCGTCGTCAATCATGCTCACGATTCCGATTCGCCCACTTCTGACCAAGCCAAACAGGCACTTTTAAATCGTTATAGTAATGCGATTCGTCGCTATCTTGGTGCTGCCGTTAAACAACCCGATATTGCAAATGACTTGTTTCAGGAATTCGCGGTCAAATTTTTAAAGGGTGATTTTCGCAGCGTCGACCCGGTTCGAGGCCGTTTTCGATCATTCGTCAAAACCGTGCTTTTCAGAATGGTCGCCCACCACTTTCGGAAACAAGCGAGTGATAGAATTGTCCAGGTCGAAGAACTTCCAGATCCAGAGTCCTCACCAGAATCTGATCGTTCTGAAACAGAATTTATCAACGCTTGGAGAAGCGGGCTGTTGGATCGGGCATGGCAGGCAATCGAGAAAGAGCAAGAAGCGGGCGGGCCAAAACACCACACAATCCTAAGAATCCGGGCCGAACATCCGTTAGCAGATTTCCAAACAATCGCATCCTACTTGGAACAAAAACTTCGAAAAAAGATCTCACCAGGCAACGCCAGAGTAATGGTTCATCGCGCAAGATCAAAATTTGCCCAACACCTTGTGCAACAGGTTGCGAATTCGCTGAATCGGGCGAATGCTGAAAATCTCGAACAAGAATTGATCGAACTTAAACTGATCGACTACTGTAAAGAGCACCTTGACAATTTGAAAAAACAAGAAAAAAGCGATTCCGATGTGTAACGCTTTTGGATTCCGCGCAAACTAGTCTAAAACTAAGTTGGTCGTTGTACGGAAACTTTTGACGACGACCTGAGCCAAAATCGTTGACAAATCGAGTCCCCCTCGGGACGCCACCTGTTCGATTTCTTACCGGAAAAAGTTTTTGGATTCGTATTAATCCTATGCATCAATCTCTCGATCTGATTTCGTTCTTTTCATCGGTTCAATCAGAATACGAGTCGATTGTCGAAAACAATGTAAATCCCAAATCTTTTTTTGAATCTCTTGATCGCGCTTCCAGCCTTTCGGAAATTGATCGAAATCAACTAATTAGCCACCTTGTTAGGATTGAAATCCGCCATTTTCAGAAAACAGGTCAACAAGTCGACAGCGGTCGTTATGCATCGATGTTTCCCGAATTGTCGGCCGATCATTGGGCAGAATTTTTTCAAACACCTGAATTCCCAGATCCCGCTTATGGGTTTGAAGTTCTACCTTCGAAGTACACGTCAAAAACAAAAATAGGGCAGGGTGGTTTAGGGGTGGTCTGGCGTGTCTATGACACAGCCATGAAGCGAAGCCTTGCCATCAAAACGATAAAAAAAGAATTTAGCGGTCACTGGAACATGAATCAGCGCTTGGCCAACGAAGCAATTTTATCGGGTCAATTACAGCATCCTGGTGTTCCTCCCATCTACGAGCAAGGCTTTTTAGAATCAGGGGATCGTTACTTTTCGATGAAGCTTGTCGAAGGTAAAACGCTGGCCCAAATACTGCCACAAAGTTCCGATACACCTTTTTTGATCCAGGTGTTCGAGCAGGTTGCTCAAACTCTTGCTTTCGCACATTCCCGCGGAATTATCCACAGAGATTTGAAGCCGCAAAATATTATGGTGGGGCAGTTTGGTGAGGTCCAATTAATGGATTGGGGTCTCGCAAAAAAACTTGACAATCCCCAAGCACCCCCCACTACCTTTTCTCAAATCCCCGAACAAGAAGTCGGTTCGGACGATACGGTCAAGGCGTCCTATGAAAGCTCCATTGCCGAATCGAGAGGATTTGAAACGAAACAGGGATCGCTCCTGGGAACGGTTGCTTACATGTCACCCGAGC
>JBCCSJ010000362.1:0-5165 GCA_039200505.1 Planctomycetota bacterium
AACCAATGTTCCGATTGGTTGGTGGCACCGGAACGACCGCTATTCCGAAAGACTGGCACCGGGCACTAAATTCGCCGACATCATCGGTGAAATTGACCCGGCAAAATTAATGGGCGGTGTCAGCATGGCGACAGAGGATGCTCTCCATTTTGGTCTTATCCCAAGAATGCACCGCGGTATTTTTGCGATCAACGAATTGCCCGAACTGGATGAATTAGTGCAAGTTGGGTTGTTCAATATTTTGGAAGAACGAGATGTTCAAATCAGAGGCTATCCTGTCCGTTTTGACATCGACGTCATGATTCTATTTTCAGCCAACCCCTCGACTTTTAATCGAAGCGGTAAAGTAATTCCTCAACTTAAAGACCGAATCGGCAGCACGATTCAGACTCACTATCCGCTTGATCGAGACACCGGTATTCAGATCATGGAGCAGGAAGCCGACGTCGATTTAGGTGGAGATTATCCAGTTCGTATCCCATATTTTATGAGAGAAATCTGCGAACAGATCACCATTCAGGCTCGCAAATCGAAGTACGTGGATCACCAGTCGGGCGTCAGTGCTCGATTCAGCCTTGCCAATTATCGCACGATGGTTTCCAGCGCGCGGCAACGCGGGGTCATCCTCGGCGAAAAACCAGCTGTTGTTCGCGTTTCTGACCTGGGGCACTTATACACGTCGTCCCTTGGAAAACTCGAACTTGATTTGATGGGCAGCCATCAAATGACTGAAAAACAGGTTTTAGATTCTATCGTTGCCGAAGCAATTCAAATCGTTTTCGAAGAGTACATTTCAAGGCATGGCTTGGATGATATTGCTGAAATTTTCGGCAAAGGAGTCCGCATCGAAGTTGGAGACACGATTCCGTCAAGCGAATATGCCGACCGGCTGAAACGAGTGCCCCCAGCATGGGAAAAAGCGTTTGAAGTCAATTCTTCGTCGGAACCTGCTGTGCGTGCTTCGTGCGTCGAATTTATACTCGCCGGTTTGTACTCGTTGGATCGAATTTCGCGTAGTCAAGAACACGGGCATTCGTCCTACGAACTTTAAATGTCGAAAGTTGACCGATGACAGACAGTAAAAAAACCGGAGGAATTCTTCACACCTACATGAAGTATGACCCTGTAAAATTTCCTAGCCCTACGCAACCGCCACCTGATTTCATTTCGCCGTTAATGAACCAAATGATGGCTTACGGATCGATGCGCGAGTTAACCGAAGAAGAGTTAGCGCGTGCCGTCCGACTTGATCCGGAGCAATTTAAAAATCTGGGCCCCAGTTTGGATATGATCCAAGCCTTGCTTGAAGAACGAAAGCGACGCATCCTGGAGACTTATGAGACTCGCTCAGTTCAGAAAGAGGCCCGCAAACGGTATCACAAACAGGCAAAAAACTCTCCAAAATTTCCTGGCAAATTACAGGATTTTTTCCGCAAAGCCATTCAACAGGAACAGCTCTATGATCTTGAAATGCTGTACTACGAAATTGGCGACGATAAAGATCCGAAGGCTCAGCATTTGGCTCAACTGATGAGCCGATTAGCAACCAAATATCAAATTGATGAACTCGCGGCTAATTACCATTTCACGGGTCAAGAATCGATGTCGATTCCCAAAGCTCTTGAAATCAAAGAAGAACTTGAAAAGATCGACGAGTTACTAAAACAGCTCGAAGAAGCCAAGGATTCTGCTCAAATTGCGATTATCGATTTGGAACAGCTTGGCGAATTCATGGACGACGATACCATGCATTCTCTCGAAGAGATGCAGCGCTTGGTCGAAAATTACGTCAAAGAAGCTGCGGAACGCCAAGGCCTCAATCGCAAAGACGGAAAGTTTCAACTGACACCTGAAGCGTATCGAGTATTCCAAGGCAAACTTCTCAGTCGAATTTTTAGCGACCTGCAGGCATCCAAATCGGGTCGTCATACAGCCGAGATCGTGGGCGAAGGAGCAGTCGAGTTACAGTCGACCAAGCCCTACGAATTCGGAGATTCATTGACGCACATGGATATTCCTCAATCGTTTATCAATGCGATGCTTCGATCGGGACATGATCAACCGCTTCGATTGAAACCGGAAGACATCGAAATTCATCGCACTCGCAACAATCCAAAATCAGCCACTGTCGTCGTAATGGACATGAGCGGATCGATGCGATACGACGGACAATACATGAACGTCAAACGAATGGCTTTGGCATTAGACGGGTTGATCCGTACCGAGTATCCGGGTGACTATCTGAATTTCGTCGAAATGTACACCTTCGGGAAAATACGACGCCCCGGGGAAATCATCGATTTGATGCCCAAACCGGTTACTGTTCACGATCCCTTTGTTGCTTTAAAAGTTGATATGAGTCGTGAGGAAGTGAGTGAACATATGGTTCATCAGCACTTCACCAATATTCAACATTCTTTACGTCTGGCCAGGCAATTACTTGCCGCTCAAGATACACCCAATCGCCAAGTGATACTGATCACCGATGGACTGCCGACAGCCCACTTCGAAGACAATATCTTGAATATGCTTTATCCGCCTCAAAAGTCGACGGAAATCGCAACTCTTCGGGAAGCACAACTCTGCAAGCAGGAAGGAATCATTATCAATACCTTTCTTGTTCCCAGTTGGTCCCAGTCGGAAGAAGACATTCGGTTTGCCCATCGCTTGAGCGAAAATACGAGTGGACGAGTCTTTTTTACATCCGGCGGAAACTTGGACCGATTTGTAGTTTGGGATTACGTTAAAAAGAAACGCGAAATTCTGTAGCAAACGAATGATCAGTATTGCAGATGGTTTGCCGAAAATAGACAGATCAGAATTCAACGACCGCCAAATCCACTCTTTTTTGGTCTGCATTCAAGGGCAGCCAATGGATTGAATGCCCTCGCGCAACGTCCTCGACCGGCATGAAGAATGTACCAATCGCGGCTGCTTGCTGTTTTGTCAGTTCCCGATCGTTTTCCAGATGATTTTTAGAAATGATGAGCAGAAAATAGCGGACCCCTTCGTTCTGCTTTCCATCCACAAATAGATCGAAATCTCCGTTTTCGTCGGTACGCACAACCGCGCCTCCCATGGAATGAATGGTGTCGATTCCCGGATTGTCCAACGGCTCAAAGGACTCCGGATGAATCCACTTCCCTTGGCTTCGCCTGTCAGGTTTTTTATCTCGCGGGATCAAGACCACGACTGAGTTGTGATCAGCCAGCAAGTTTCCTGACTCGGTCCGATAGGTCACGCTACCAACAATTCGACAATCGAAAACGTCGTTGGAATGTCCATAGCTTGAGTTAAAACTTCCGACGATCAGGCCAAAAATAAAAAAAATCGTTGCAACGAGGCCCAGCATCGCCGCTTGAAAATAAACGACCCAGCGGGCAACAGAAATGGGTTCACGCCAATCAGCAATTACATGCTCAACGGCCGATTTTTTTTCAGACGAAACTTGACTTTCAGTTTCAATGTCAACGGACGATGTCATTTGGGAACCAGTTAGTTTTTATGAATAATTGATACAGTCGATGCACGCCCATCCGGCAAAAACCGCACTTGAGCCAGAAGATTCCAAGTTCCAACTCTTCTAACACGATTTGCCGATAATCTTACCATCTCACTATAATTTGACTGGGCAAGAACAATCGAATTCACTTAGTCGAACAGACTCAGGAAACGGCATGACTTTGAAATTTTCTTTTTTTCGCCCTACAAAATTCGTGATATCAAACGCTTTCGGGATTTGGCAGTTCTCATCGCGATTGAGCCCCGCGATGGTTCTGGTTGTTTGGGTATGCCTGTTAGGCGTAACAATATTCACTCCAGCTAGATTAGTCGCACAAGGGGGAAACGCCCGAACCGTCACTTTAACGTCAGGCCTCAAATACGAGGGCCGAGTTTTTGACGTGCCCAAAGTTGCCGCGGCTGAATTCCAGCGAGAATTCGCCCAGGCCAATCTGATTTTCGCAATTGACGATGGACTACGACGAGTATTCGTCAGCAAGCGAAATGTCTTGCCGAATTTTGGCGAGTCCGATCAGGGCAGTGAAATCGAATTCAATATCTTTCAACGAACAGTCAATGGAATCGAAGGAAATGGTGGTTTTCTTAAAGCAGGTCCCTTCGACCGATTCGGACATCGGAATTTGATGGTCAGCGTTATGTCTGGCAAGTCGAGGCAAGCGAAAACCTACGTTCAAGGGATCACAAAGATTACTCCTCGCTATTGCGTGCTCGATTCTTTAGTCGGCGAGAAAAAAGCACCTCGTAATTTTTCAATGCGAGTTTCACTTCGCAACGTTCCCACCAATACGATCATGGGATTGGTATTAAATGAAATACCCGACAAGACTGACCCGGCTGCTTTTTATGAATTAGCGCAGTTTTTTCAGCAAGCAAAAGACTATACCGAAGCGGGCAATGTTCTGCGGATGGTCGAGGATATGTTTCCAGCCGAGAAGGAAAGGATCCGTGATGCACGCGAGGAACTTCGACAGTACGAAGCCAATCAAGTGATCGGCGAAGTCAGAAATCGCATTCTTGTCGGTCAGCGAGAACTTGGCCTCAACCTATCCAATTCGTACCTCAAAAATGCCCAAACTGGACTCGGCGGAGAACTGCTGGCGCAGTTTCAAGATATCCAGGACGAACAGAAACAAATTGACGTCAGGCTTGATGAAACTCGAACTAAAATCTTTGAGCAGATCGACGCAATTCGTAATCTCGATCAGGACGAAGTAGCCGCCGTAAAGAGATTCGCGTCGGAATTGGAATCGGAACTCAACATTCATAACGTCGCCAGATTAGACGCCTTCCTTTTAGCCGGTGGGAATGCAACGCCCAAGATGACAATGGCTTTGGCAATCAGCGGATGGTTAATGGGCACCAATCGAACGGACGATCGACTCCCCGTCGTCGCAGATCTATTCGAAGTTCGAGATTTGGTCCTTGAATTTTTGGCAGATAACACACCCCCGCTACGTCGATCTGAAATTCTGAATCGCCTAAAACAGATCGAAGGCGCGACCCCTCGAAATATCGAGGCAATTGTCAAACAGCTAAAATCTGTCGAAGCGGAAGATCAACAAATGGCCGACTACGATGGATCCGAGCCGATCCAATTCAACGTCCAGATTCCGGGACCCAAGGCGTCGCCTGAAATTCAAAAC
>JBCCSJ010000363.1:0-5141 GCA_039200505.1 Planctomycetota bacterium
CACGCAGGTGATCTGTCTTGATGTTTTAGGTGACCCGGATTGGGGCGTTTTGACAGCGACTTACGTCGGCTATTGGCTGGCCGGAGTCGCCCTTTTATCGGTCGGTATGTTCGCGTCTTCGTTGACCGAAAGTGCCACCGTTGCATTTGTGCTAGGAGCAATTTTTTGCGCTATTCCTGTTCTGTTGGGCTACTATTTTAGGGGCGTCGATTTTGAGCCTACCTTGTTTGGAGCACTTGCCGAGCCAATCGTCCAGATCCCCATCGAACGGTTTGGTTTTGAGTGGAATTTAAGGGAATTTACGCTAGGGCTGATTCCGCTTTCCAATGTCATGTATTTCTTGGCTTTGACGGTACTGATGCTCTATTTAAACCTCATTGTTGTGAGCAAGCGGCATTGGAACCGAGGAGAACAGGTTTCGTTAGGTGGGCAGTATTTGGTCCGGGCGGCTTCTTTGGGCATCGCCCTTTTTTCCATCGTGGTGTTGGGAAACACGGCAGTGTCGAGCGTTTGGTCCCGAGCGGATATGACGGCCGAGAAGCTTTACACGCTCGATCCGGCAACCATGACAACGCTTAATAAGATTAAAGAAACGGACCGCGAAGTCACCATTCAGGCATTCGTATCTAAGGAGGTGCCGCGAAAATATGCCAACACCAAAAAGCAATTTTTGGGACTTCTCCGTCAGTTTAGCGAATACGGGGGCAAGAACGTGGTTGTCCGTTACGTTGATGTGACACCCAACAGTCAGGCTGCCCTCGATGCCAAGCAAAAAGGTATTGAACCGGTCGACGATCGGTCCGAAGTAGGCGGTCGAGTGGTTGAGCAGAAGGTTTATATGGGGGCCGCGGTTTCGACTTCCATTGACGATGTCGCGTTACCGTTTGTTGGCGAAGACGACGCCTTGGAATATGAACTTAGTCGTTCGATTGCTGCGACCATCGATAAAGAGAATCAGATCACGGTCGGCGTGCTGGATACGGACGCCTACTTTGGCGGCCCTGAACTGGATGGTCGTCGAGTACCTTGGTCGTACTCCCAAACCTTGGATGAACTGAAAAAGCAATTCAAAATCAAAAACATCACCGGCAGTTCTTTGGGGTCGTATGTTGACCAGCCCCAGGCCGCTGCCGATGGCGAAGGCGGGGTCAAACTCGAAAAATCGAACGTGAAGGAACCGCCCAGCGTTCTATTGGTTGCCGATCCAAGTAGCCTCGATGATGCAGCGATGGATTCGTTGGTTAAGTATGTCGAAGCAGGCAATCCAACGATCTTGTTGATGGACCCGCTACCGTATTACTGGGCATTTCAGGATCCCACGAGTCTTGGCATTTTAAATGCCCCAAGGCAAGCCCGAGTTTCTCAACGATCTCGATTTCCACATTTGCTCAGTTCATCTCCTGCCCCGAAATCGGACAACGGTTCCGCGTCGAAAATTCTGGCATCGTTGGGTGTTCAATGGAATTCTGGTGAGGCTGCCTGGACAACGGATGTACCTCACCCAAGTTTTAAACCAGCCTGGCCAGACTACCATGGGAATGCTTGGCCGGAATATTACGGAGTCAAAGAAAGAGCCCTTGTGTTCGCGCGTGATCACGGTGAACACCTTGCCTTCAATGACGAAAGTCCGATTACCAATGGCCTAAACGAAGTGCTGATGTTTTACCCGGGCTCATTCCAGACGGCCCCTGCAGCACCCACCGAATTCGAACCTTTGGTATCGTTAGATACCCTTTCTGGGTCGACTCCCTGGGAGGATCTGACGATGACGCCGATGCAGGAAACGAGGATGCTGGACCCAAGGACAGGAACCATCACTTCAAACCGCGAACCCGCTAGAAGTGAGATTACGTCGGATAATTTGGTGGTGCTAAACCCTACCCCGCCTACCAACATCGACGACCAGAAAAAAGTGTTGGCTGCCCGTGTCACAGGCGGACCCAACAAAATCAACGTCGTTTTGATTGCCGATATGGATTTTGTGACCAACCTGGCATTCATTCAAGAAGACGCTTTGTACGATCAAATCAAGCGAAAATTGGATAACGTCGCACTGCTACAAAACTCAATCGAAGTTTTAGCCGGAAATGAAGGATTCGTATCGTTGCGAAACCGCCGACCCAAAGCCAGAACGCTTGAGAAACTGGAATCACTGATTGAAAAATTCAGAGTCGTTACTCAGGATCGTCAAAAAGTTGCTGAGGAACAAATGAAAGAAGAGTTGGAATTGGAACAGGCTAAACTCGATGAAGCCAACCGGGAAATTCAGTCGGATGAGCAGCTTGGATTTTTTGAAAAACTTCAGCGAACGTCTCAACAGGCTTCCGACGCCCAGCGTAGATTTGACTTGAAGCAGAAAAAACTGGAACGTGAACTGAAAGTCGAAACAGATCGACTCAAAATGGAGCAGCAGGAAAATATTAATCGAGTGGAAACTCAGACCCGCTATCTTTCCATTTTCGCGGCTCCATTACCCGCGTTGTTGCTTGGAATCGTCGTTCTTTGGATTCGCAAGTTGAACGAAGAACGGAACATCAACCCAGAGCGAAAAGTCTGATCCAGATCTTGAGCTTGAATCTTTTTCACATTTTACGAGTGAATCGAACCTATGAGTGAATTTGCAAAGACGCTTACTTTTGTCGGAGTGGCCCTTGTTTTACTCGCAGCCGCGGCCACCAGTCACTTTACAAACCAACCCTCCAATTCGGCTGATTTTGAATTGGTAGGACAGCCATTTTTTCCCGACTTTGATTCTGCCGCGGTCGCCAAATCGCTGGAAGTGGTCGCCGTCGACGAAGAAAGTGCCAAAATTCAACGCTTTGCCGTCGAAAACAATGATGGATTGTGGCGAATTCCGTCTCATTACGATTACCCCGCTGAGGCGGCCGATCGGTTAGCTGAAACAGCGGTCTCCGTCATGGGAATTTCGCGCGATTCATTGGCGGGGCGTTTGGCAAACGAACAATCGAGACTGGGAGTGCTTGATCCACTGGGCGAAGAGATTGATGACCCCGAAGCTGTCGGTCGTCGGATTACCTTAAAAGATGATGACGGCGAAGTCCTCGTCGATTACATCATCGGTAAAGAAGCAGGCTCAGCCGTCCCGAATGAACAGGACGAACCTTTTGCCGATGTCGACACGAACGAAAAATATTACTACGTGCGGCGAGCCGACGAACAGCAATCGTACAAGGTGAAACTTGATATTGACTTGTCCACCAAATTCTCGGACTGGATTGATCCTGATCTGTTGCGGTTGGATCGAAATGAGTTGACCGATATTCGAATCGACAATTATACGCTCGAAGAACAGGGGACAAATTCCTTATTCGGGGGTGCGACCGCGCTGGTAAAAACTCAAGGAGATCAGCTTAATATTTCTCGAAAATCGACCACCGATTCTTGGGAACTGGAAGGGCTTAATCAAGAAACCGAAGAGGTCAACACGGCTCGTATCAATGAGATGTTGGCCGTCGTTGACGAAATGAAACTGGCGGGCGTTCGACCGAAACGAAAATTCAAGGGCCATTTGCTGCTCACTCCTGACTTGAAACTGAACCGACAGCCCGAGTTCGAGCAGGATCCCCAAGGTTTCGCCCAAGAAATTCAGTTGTTGCAGGCCGAATTAGAAGATAAGGGCTTTAATTTTGCAGGGACCGCCCAGCAACTTGAACTCGTTTCAAGAAACGGCGAGTTGGAGTTGGCGACTGAGGATGGGGTCGTTTACGTGTTGCAAATCGGAGAAGCAATCGAAGGCAGCGAATCTGAAATTGAAGTTGGCGATCTCGGGCAAAATTCCGATTCTGAATCCTCTGGTACCAAAGATTCCACAACTTTATCAGAGAGCGATCAGAGTGACCAAGCGGCAGCTGACGATGACGAAACGGCGCGAGACGAGAAGGAGATAAATAACCGATATATGGTGGTTCGAGTCCTTTTCGATGAATCAAGAGCTGTCGGGAAACCAAAACAACCAATCGCACCTGTGCCTCCAGTTAAGCCAGAAAACTATCAGCCTAAAAAGGAGAAGGAGGATCCAGGTTCTGCCGATGCCAAAACTGAAGAATCCGAAGCGCCCGAAGATGTCGCTCCTCCAGGGAGTGCTGATACGGAGGCTACCGTTGCCGACGACAGGAATGCGGAATCGGTTGCTTACGACCAGGAAATGGAAGTTTTTGAAACGGTCAAAGTCAATTTTGAGGTTGCAAAATCGAAGTACGAAGACGACTTAAAAGCATTTCAAGACAGACTTGAAAAAGGGAAAAAACGTGTTGATGAGCTGAACGAACGGTTTTCAGATTGGTACTACGTGATTTCCGCTGATAACTTGAAAACGTTGCAAACGTCGCGTGACGATATCGTGACAGCGAAAGAGGCTGATGCTGCGGATGATGATCCAGCAACGCCAGGTTTGCCTCGTCCCAATATCTCTTTTCCTGACCTCCCGGCAGGGGTAGCCCCAGCCACTGAAGCGACGACTGGTGAAAAGGGTTTGGCTGCATCCGGTGACGATACGAGTGAGCCGAAGATGCCAAAGGCGGCAACCGAGACTGAAAAGTCGGGCGATGCTTCCGAGAATAAGAAAGGATCCAATGCGGACGAAAAGAAGTCTTCCGCTGAACAACAAAATGCCACCAAAGGTAGCCAACCCAAGGGCGACGCGGGGATACCTGAAGTAACCAAGGCCGATCCTAAAACTGGGAGCGGTGGAGATGGGACTGACGCGGGGAAAGCAAACAAAAACAAGTCGGGTACGGAAACGAGCGAAGGGAAGAACCCACCACCGGAGACCCAACCTGGTAAATCCGATCAAGATTCGAATTCGAAAGGTTCTTCCTAGTCTAATTGGAATGAAAATATCAGGTACTCATCAATTTTGTAGGTTCCTTCTGCCGGAAGGAACAAGGTGATCGCTTGGCCGGACAGCACATTCTCTGGTCTCATGATCAAAGTTTTGTCTATGTCCCGCTCGGCAAGTGGGACGTACTTGCGATTTTTTAACCATGGCAGCGGTAGGTTCCTTCTGCCGGAAGGAACAAGGTGAATGCCCGGCCGGTACATTTTCTGATTTCATGATCAAAGTTTTGTCTATGTCCCGCTCGGCAAGCGGGACGTACTTGCGATTTTTAACTATGGCAGCG
>JBCCSJ010000364.1:0-5115 GCA_039200505.1 Planctomycetota bacterium
ACGATGTTTCAGGAACCGGGGCTAACGCCCAAACGGCTAATGGTGGCTCTCGCATAACGGCCTGCGCTCCTCAAGTTAACACTCCGATCGTTCGAAGGCCGTTAGTAAGTTAGCCTCAAAGCGGTTAATGGTTGCCTGAACAAGTCGCGTTCCTTTACATGAATCTGAATACGGTCGAGAGATGTCGTTCTTGATCGCCAATCAATTAGCCGAGAAAATGGTATGTCGTATTAATAGGCTGTCTTTCTATGTCGCTGAACCAGCGGTTAAATCGCTGAGACCAACCAGTTGGCCAGAAACTTGAAAATAAAAAAACGGATAATTTCGATCCAGATCTTCAATTCCAGGACCCAACGTTCGAACTGATGGTGGTCAAATTTTTCCACCATTGATCCAATAATTGTGTTTACGAATTCCGAAGTAAAACCAGCTAATAAAAAACTCAAGCCAGGAACTGCCTCGCTTTTGTACGAGCAATCTGGTGATTTGAAAAAATGGAAAGTGATTGCCTACTCAGACGATCGTTCTCAAATCAATTTCCTTGCTGAAGTTGTCCTTGCACTGGTTCCAGTGACCATCTTGATCCTGACATCGGTCTATCTTAAAGAGTCTTATGCCTTCCAAAAACAGACTCTGTTAAAAAGCTTGATGGCAGAATTACCGGTAGTCCTTTTTGCTTCAACAGCCATCTTGTTTTTTACCCTACTAGGTTTTCTTGCATTTAAGTTGAAATGGCTGCGAAAAAAGGATCCTGGTTACTCAACCCTGATTTTGTCGAAAGACCATATTAGGGTCTACGGCGATGGCGTTTTTGGTCCGTCGATATTAATCATGTTAGACGAGTTGACTCAGTTGGTGGTGCTCGAATCAGCTAAAGATTCGGTCGACCTGGAATTTACGTCAGACCTCCAAAAAAATTCACCAGTAATGGTAGCTAGGGGTCCGCAATTAAATTCTGTTCTTATGTTCAGTAAATGTTATGACTCATTAGTCGAATTAGGCAGACAGCTTACGGCACAGATCGAAAAGTCTCGTCATCAATTCGAATGTCTCCAAATCAAGAATAAGGAAAAACCGGACCTTCAGCCTGTCGCGGTTAAACTTTTTTATCAAGAGCCAAATGTAACCATCCAGCCCCCTGATTCTGAGTTTCAGAAAATTGAAAATGGGAATGCGACGACCTATGTCTGGCAATCTCCAGATCGAAAACTAATGATTACCAATTCTGTTTGGCTCTTTTTAATGGCATTCGGTTTGTTCGCGGTGTCAGGTCGGCTTTGGATGACAAGCCAGGAGCTAGAGGTATTCTGGCTGTTTCCTTTTATCTTGGCGATAGTTACTTTTGCCGGAGCGTTGTGGAGCGTCGGTTTGTATGGCGAAGTGTTAAAATTTCAAATTCGCCCGCAAGGACTTACCATTTTCCACTCAATTCTTTTTCGAAAAGAAATCAGACAGTTACCTTTGAATTCGGGCTATCGTATCTTTGTGCAACGTGATTATCTTGCCTCCAGTGGTGATTTATCGAATCGCGTTCCTATCGCAATGACTTATCGTTTGGTCATCATGGTAGGAGGAGAGCAACTGAACTATTGCGGCGGTTCGAACCGTCGCGATTTACTCTGGTTAGCCAACCAATTGTCGGACCACGGGACCACCGTTTCGTAACTCCCGTTCCAAGTAGTAAAATCTGACCTACAGGCAACCGTCGAAACGTACAACCATGAGGTAGGAATCTAAAATGAAATTACGAAAGTTCGTAGCGATTCTTTTTTGCCTTCTAATCGGTTTTAACGATCGATGTAGTTCTCAAACTTTGAGCCAGGAAGGCCAAGTTCGAAAGGCGGCTCACGACTTTCTATTCGAGAGTTTTGCAAAGGATCGTCAATGCAAGTACGTCAAGAATAACACGATTCTAAGCGAGATTACGGTTCTAAAGAAACGGATCGAAGCCGACGGTCAGCTTTCTATTGAATTACCCGAAGGTGCCCAACGAGTCGCCGGCATGTTTCGTCATCTCGCTATCAGAGGAGAAAATCTTGACCGAGTAGGTGCTTTAAAACTGCTACCCTACAAACCCGATTCGACTCTTCATCACAGCATCCACAAACCTGATTATTATCGAGTGCAGATCGGTGCGCTTCAACTTCCTAAACCGGACGCTGATCGAATTGTTTTGAAAGCCATTACCAGCGGCCCGGTTGTGGTGACAGAGGTGATCTTTAGTTCGCAAAACAAATTACCGGTTCAGTTCGACGATCTACCCTTTCGAAATTTGGGCGACGAACAACCGTCGGTGACGGTACCGGTCCAGATAGATATAACGAGTGAACTATCGGTTGAAGGCATTAGCGATCTGCAACGCGAGAAGTTTTTTCGATATTACGCGGCACCAGGAGGCGTTCATCCGTCGCTTGAAAAATGGGCCTACGATCGAGGCTTTCTCCCTGGACGCCAGATTTCAAAAATGCAATACGCACTGGTACGGGGATATTCAGAAAATCAGCCTAAGCTGACAGAATTAGAAAACAAGAAAGGTTATGCGGATCTTCGTTTCTTTGATCGCTACGATGCGGCGCCACCGGTGAAACAAGCTTTCCAACCGTTTCGAGAAATTGATTACGCAATGTGCCTGGATAACTGGCCTGACTTTATGTCCATCGAACATGTGGGTCGGGGGACCCCAAAAGTCGAATACTTCGATGCTGCGGCTGAACTTGCAGGAGCCTTTATTGCGGACCAAGTCAAAGATGGTGGACGAACGGCGACGTGGTGGGAAGTCAAAAATGAATCAACGATTAAGTCGGAATGGGATTACCACTGGGACGATAATTCCTGGAATCTTCTGGCGGATTTTCACAATCGGGTGGCTGATCAAATTCACCAACGCAGTCCAGAAACCAAAGTAGGAGGACCATCGTCTGCTTGGATGCAAGTTCAGGTAAACGACTTTGGGCTTTATCGAAGCCAGCGAGAATTCATGGATCTAACCAAGGCGAAACTCGATTTTTATTCTCACCATTTTTACGAAGATTTTGCAACAATAGGAGCCTGGCATCGACGGGACTCGACTTACACTAATTATTTGTTAGGAAGAACCGAAGCAATTTTGGACATGCTTCAGGCTCACATGTATGGTTCCGACAATGTCAAACCAGTGTTGATTACCGAGTGTGGGTCTTTGCAACCGGGCCGCGGTCCAAGCGACTACTGGTTGAGAATTCGTTCTTTTAGTGCGTATATGCATAAATTTTTGCAGCGTCCCCATGAGATCGATTTATGTGTACCGTTCGCATTTTTGAATGTCCCGTGGAGTCCTCGAGATGGTAACGCTGCGTTTATCCCAAAAAAGGGAAAACCGAATAATGGGCCGATTGAGGGCTACGATCAAACGCCGGTGACACATTTTTTCGACTTGTGGCGTGAATTTGATGGTCGGCGACTGTCGGTAACTCACAATCGACAATGGCTGGATGTCACCGCGGTTCATCAAGATAGCCAGATCTTTGTTGCAATGACCAATATGTCAGGTCAACGACTTAATGTTGATCTATCTGGAATTTCAAACGATAACCTTCGAACGATGTTTCAGCGAAGGTTGTATTATCGAGACGGCAAAATCCATTTTCAAGACCGAATCGATTTGGATGAATTGTCGGATATTGAAATCGAAGTTGAAGAAACGACTTTGGTGATCATTGACCTTAAAAATCGACTTGAGATCAAAAACGTGATCGACCGATCATTTGTGTATGCTTCCGAGACCGCCGTGAAAGCTGACCGTTCAACAGAGTTCGAAATTCTGATTGATTCGAAAACGAACATCGATTCGGCAGAGCTGATTATCGGGGTCCAAAAGAATGGCGGTCTGCAATCGCCACTGACGGGAAGCTTGAACAGCAATCGATTTCAAATAGTCGCAGAATGGGCTCAGGATTTCCAAAATCTCTTCGCTCCTTTGACGGTCGAAATTGCACCAAGTCAACTCAAAGACAAAAACGTGATTCGATTGGATCCTATGCCCGGACTTACAATCACGTCAGTCCATCTTCAATTGGATCGTAATCGAACCAATCAAACCCCGTGAGCGGGCTATCGAAAAATGAGAGCAGGACTAAGGCGGCGAATCTTAATTGCTGTGAGGATTTTTACGTGGATTTTAGAGTGATCGTCATCGGAGGTGGGTTAAGCGGACTCAGCGCATCCTGGATGCTCCATCGCCACGGTGTTGAAACTGTTTTATTAGAAGCCAGATCGCGGCTCGGTGGACGGGCTTTAAGCATTCGAGTCGATAATGAACCATTTGATATGGGTCCATCGTGGATTTGGCTCGGGCAACCCTGTGTTCATGGGTTATTGGAACATTTCGGAATAGAAACTTTTGAACAGTTTTGCGAAGGAGATCTTTTACATCAGGGGGTTAGTGGAAAGATCTTGCGTAATCCTCATCTTAAACCGATGCAGGGGTCGTTACGAATTGCTGGCGGCGTGGACCGTTTAGTTCAATCTCTTGTCAACGAGATCCCTTTAGACAGCATTCGCACGGATCATTCTGTGGCGAAAATTGAATCGAGTGAATCTGATGAATCTAAACATGGAGGGGTCACGGTATTTGGCGAAGGTCCCGAAGGCCCGTTTTCGATTCAGGGGAATGCGGTCGGGTTGGCGCTGCCGCTACGAATTTCAGCAAAGTTAAAATTTAGCCCGCCGCTTCAAAGATCCGGCATCGAAGCGATGGAGGCGACACCGACATGGATGGCCGGACATGCAAAATTTCTAGCTGTTTACGATGCCCCTTTTTGGCGAGAACAGGGACTCTCGGGTGATCTTTTGAGTGCCAGGGGTCCTTTGGCAGAAATGCATGATGCCACTCCCAATTCAGGCAGCCCCTATGCTTTACTTGGGTTTATCGGTCTCAATGGGGAAGCCAGAAAAAAGTTGTCGCACGAAGAACTTTCCGATCGTTGTCTGGAGCATCTTTGTGAAATGATGGGTCCGCCGGCAGCGAATCCAACCAGTACTCATCTGTTTGACTGGAGCGAAGAGGAGTTTACGGCAGCGCCTGCCGATGTCGCCAACGCGAATCACCATCCAGAATACGGAGTCGTGGTCCCGACA
>JBCCSJ010000365.1:0-5102 GCA_039200505.1 Planctomycetota bacterium
CGTACTTGAACTCGAGTTTGCCTATCTAAATCAACCCGAATTGCTCAATCTGGTTATCGATCAACTCAAACAGCAAAAGAAAGTTGTTGCTAACGTGAATTCCATTGGGTTAGTTGGGTACGGCCCTAAACTTTCCAAGGGGCAGAAAGCCCTTTTAGAAGAACTTACCTCGAAACTCAAATCGGCTGGTATAGAGGTTCCTATGACGAAAGACTTAATCAAGTCGGCTGCAAAGAATAAAGACTCAGTCCCTGAATTGCTCGAAATGGCTGTCGCAAATGGGGAGTTAAAGAAGATAGCCAATGAGTTTTTTCTCCACTGCGACACTGTTGATGAGATCAAGAAAAACCTTCATGAAGGATTGTCCACCGGTGAAGGGATGACGATGAGTGACATTCGCACCCGGCTGGACACGAGTCGAAAGTACTCCATTCCGATTTGTGAGTACTTGGACCGGACGGGATTTACCGTTCGAAATGGAGATTTTCGAACTCTTGGCGTCGAATCTGGTGATCAGCTCCTTCCCGTTGAAACGGATTGCGAATGATCGGTTACCATGCCCTTAAACCATCGCTGACAAAAATGGGTCGTTGTATGGCTTTCTCGTTTCGGCCTTCTTTAGCTTTTAATCCGCTGTTCGAATCACTGGGCAATCCTCAAACACTCTCAGAGCCCTGGTAGTTAAGTTGAAAATAGGACGAATACTTGGGATCGACGTCTACCTCCATTGGACTTTGATTCTCGCAATCGCCTACCTACTTTACGATTTAAAGTTATCTCGTGGGCTCCAGTGGGACCAAGTTTTAATCGTTTTTGGGTTTGTATTTTTGATCTTTATTTCGGTGCTCTTGCACGAATATGGCCATGCACTGATGGCCAGATATTTTGGCGTATTCACTCACGATATTATCATGACTCCGATCGGGGGGCTGGCTCGGCTTGAAAGGATGCCACAAAGCCCGTTTCAAGAATTAATGATCACAATCGCGGGCCCGGCTGTGAATTTTGTCCTTGGATGCTTGGCCGCAATCTACTTGTTAGCTACCGGGGGCGATTTTTGGTTGGATAACACTCAGCTCCCTAATTGGTCGTTGTTGGCCACTGTTATTTTCAATCTGAATTTTATTCTGTTCGTTTTTAACTTGATCCCAGCGTTTCCAATGGATGGCGGGCGTATTCTTAGAAGTGGCCTAGCGTTTTTTATGTCCCACTCTCGAGCAACTTGGCTGGCTAGTTTTTTCGGACAGATATGTGCCGCTGGTTTAATAGGATATGGTTTCGTTGTTAAAGAATACAATCTTTGTATCATCGGAGCTTTTGTTTTTTTCGCTGCCCAAAGCGAAATGAAAATGCAAAGACGTTTCAAGTCGTGGCAGGCCAAGTATGTTAAAGCCTCGGACCCTAAACCTTGAAGTTGAAGCCGCGGCAATCGCTCGTCAGCCATTGGCAGAATATTTCAAGCGCGCATCGACTTTTTTGGAATCGTGGCAAATTTTCGCGAAACAGCCTAAATGCACGGCGAGTCAGTTACGGAAAGACACCGACAATTTTTTCCCGCGAACGATCTACCACCGGGAATTGGTTTCCAATGTTGGGGCTTAGATAAAGTGTGAATTCAGAATCTTTGTATGCACGCAACCATCTCTGGGTTGCTTGATGATCCGGAAAGACTGCACTTAAATCACAGGCATTGGGAATTAACACTGCGTCTGTATCGTACTTTTCCAAAGTTTCCGTCCACCCTGGAAAAGCTTGGTAAAACGCCATGTTTTCTTCGATAGCACCGTGGGGATAGGCGACTTCGTAGCGACTATCGATGCTGACCTTTACATGAGGATAGAGTTTCCAAAGTACAAACGCCCCCGAGTTGAACGGAACAAAAACATTTCCTTCGAATTTTGACTCGGCAAGATAGTTGACGGCTCCGACCGGATAAATCAAAACCCCATCATTAGGATTGCGCTTGCTTCCAGGTATTTGTAACTCCCAAAAATTATTCTGGATGGACAGCCCTAACGCGATTATTCCGACGGCGGTACAAATCGTAGCTAATTGGGGTGAGTACCTATGCCAGAGTTCTCGGAATGTTTCTCCCAATGGAGCGGGTTCGATCAAAGCGGGAACAAAACAAGCCCAGGTGACAGCGTAAAGCGATCCATGTCGATAGTTTTTGGCCGCAAGAATTGCCGTAAGTGCCAATGCCAATGCCGGAAAAAGTGATTTTCCGCGATCCTGATAGATTCCATAGGCAGCAATCAAAACAGAAACGGAATAAAACAACAGCGGCTCGTAGGTTCCCAAATCCCAGATTGCCCGCCATTCCACAATCAGCGGTCTTTCCATCGAAACGGCTCGAATCAAATAAGGAATGTAGTCCCATCCGTAGGGATTGACGTTCATTAATAACAGTGAGCTGAACCCCACGAACAACAAGTGAGAAACTCTCCGGACGCTTTCCAGCAAATTTTCCGATTCCTTCAACTCAGTAAGCCATCGAGTGATCCCATAAATTCCCAAGATTCCTAAACCGGCAAGGAATCCCGCGTGCATGTTTGCCCAAACCACGAACATGGGCAACCAAAGGATGACCCACCACTTTTTCCCTCGCCGATCCCATTCAATGAACTGGTACATCGTGACGAAAAAAAATAGTGTGAACAGTTGGGCACGGATATTGGTGAACGCCATCCATCCACCTACGTTGAGCGGTATAAACGCGAGAGAGGCAAAAACGAAGATTCTTGCTCGTCTTTGGTAGGCGATCCAGAAACAGCCAATGCATACGGCAAAGGTGAGGAAATATTTAATCGCGACCAAACCCGCATCCCCCCAACCGGTCGAAACGGTTGCCAGATAGAGGACTGCGCCAGTCGCCCATTCGTGATGAACCACCGGTTTTACCGTTGGCGTGTAAGCAAAATCGTCCTCGATCGGCATAGAGCCTTCTGCTTCCATCTGCCGATAGAGAGCCATCTCATGAAACAGATCGAGAGAGACGACCATGTTTTTGCCAGCGATAGCGACAACGACCGTGACCAACAGGAATGCCACGCTGTACGGCAAATACTTTTTCAAGCCATCATTCACGGTAAAACTCAGAACGGATCGTTTTCAAAGCTCGATTGCTGCGCAACAACGTGCACGGGACGGATTGTCCTTCGTTGAAAATCGAATCACAGACGGGGCTGACGTAAATCTAAAGTTATGAGCGTTAGCCTGAATTCAATCGTTTTAATCGGAACGATTTCACCATTCTATTTTTGATCCACCTGTTCGGTTTCCGTTTGATTGCCACCTGACTTGGAATTGGTTTCCTGAAGTCGTTTTTCGTAGGTGCCCAAATCGCAACCGCAGTAAAAACAGACCGATAGGATCATCAAAAACAGGCCAATTTTTTTTAACCGAACATTCGCCATTCGATTCCTTTTCATTCGTAGATCAATAAATCAAAGCTTCCATTAAGAATTAGAAAGGATAACTTCGGACGTACATCGGCTCCAGTGAAAACAAAAAAAGCGTTGGCCAAATTAGCCAACGCTTATGTTCCCTGGCACTGGGATAGTAACCTATCCCAGTGCACAGTTGAAGCTCAGCCGTGAGCACTTACCGTAACGGTTGACCCAGAAACCTGTGTTACAGCAAGTAAAATATGCTCTTTCCCCAGGAGGGAGGGTGGTACAAGAGTCCCGCGTTTCCTGTACCGATCGACTGAACTTAAGGTGTTTGATTTTCAAAGATCTGAGTGTTTGTCTTGTTTGGCAATGCGTTTCATTCATTGCGAGGGAAGAGATACAGGAGTGCTGTGGCTGGAGCAAGTGCAATTCACAAAATCTTTTCTTCGTTAGTCAAAAATTTGAAAAAACACGTGATATCCGAAAACCAAGCATGTAACTTTTTCAAATTCGATCGTTCGATTATCAAATTCGATGCGAAGAAAAGTCGAAATGGATAATTAAAGTTGATAGTGGAAAGTTGTAATAGAAGTGGCGAATCAATTAAGTCCTTGGGAAACCAGCAGGAGTCTACGCAAATCCATTGCCTGCCTACGGAAAGACTTTTGAGGTCTGGGAAAACGCTGAAAATGCGAAGTGACTCGAGAAAACAGATTGGAAGCCAAGAAATTACAAATGGATGGCCGTTGTATCGCTTGAACGATTGGTCGCCTTTGGAAACTTTCACGACGCCTACAACCGGCCGTCAGTCTCGGTAGTCGTCGATCTTAAAAATCTGTGACTTGGGATTTGGATTTTTAATTTCCATCGGGCTTAAAAATGCATGATCATAGAGCCACGCTTCGACGACGTCTCGGTCATTGATTGTCCATTGGTCTTCACCCACCATGGCAAAAGGTCTTTCACCGCATCCCGAAACGAGTACGGCGTCTCCCTGTTTGGCCTGCTGAAGCGCGAATTCAACGGCTCGGAAACGATTTGGAATGACGTGAGCTTTGCCAGGTTTTTTGAATCCGTCGAGCACCTGGTGTGCGGGTTCATAATCAATACTCTGTGCTAAGGAAGTTCGAGTCACCACGACTTCATCGGCTCCTTTTTCCGCGATGGAACCAAGTTTGCGACGTTGCAAATCGGATTGTCCCTCCTCAGTGGAACAGATGCACCAAAGCTTGCCTTGGGTGACCTGTTTCAATGTCCGAATCGCATGAGCCAGTTGGCCCGGTGTTTTTGAGGAATCAATCCAGACCCCGTAGTCTTGTCCGCATTCAACTCTTTCCAGTCGTCCTGGGATACGATTTGCCGATTCCAGACCATGCGCGATCGTTGGCAAAGAAATGCCATGAATGAGTCCAACTGCGGCAGCTGTAAGGCAATTGAAGACGTGCTGGTCACCGATGATGGATGTGCGAACAATGACCGAATCGGACCCAGCTTGGATCAAGAATGTCTGTTCGGAGGGTGAGCGTTCCAAAAGTCGACCTGAAACATCCGCTTCCTGTTTGACTCCGACCGTTAAAACTGGTCGATCAATCGAATCGAGTAAAAAATGAGTTGTCGGGTCATCGAGGTTTAAGATCGCGACTCCCGCAGTTTTCAATTGGTCAAGCAGCCGTAAAGTCGTTCTTCGGTAATTCCGGGCAGATCCATGAA
>JBCCSJ010000366.1:0-5068 GCA_039200505.1 Planctomycetota bacterium
AACCGATAGTGATCAATTGGTTTGTTATGGAACGGAGCTAAAGCAAAAATGGAATTTGCAACTGAAAAACATCAAACTGGCATTCGCTCCCAGTAAGATCGGATCGCAATTGATTATTGCGTATCAAGATGGCAAATTTTTGATTCTTAATCCGAGCACGGGTCAAGAGATTAATCAGTTTTCTGTCGACCAACCCATCGTAAATGAGCCTTTATTCTTTAACAAAAGACTTTATTTGACCGGCTTGGACGGCACCCTTCATGTTGTCGATTTCGAAAAAGTGATTCAATAAACTAGTTTTTCTTTAAATTTGAATTGGCGGGCACTTAGTCTCTGCTCTTAATGGAATTCCCGACTGAATGCGGCACAACAAACAATTCAATCTTATTGAAAGGTCACTAGCCGGGATGAATTTAGATCACACAGCAAATATCAAGTCGATGATTGACGGAATCGAGCGTAATTGGCTATTTAATATCAGGTTTGGCGGATCAGTGAAATTGTTTCTCCTGTTGCTTTTTGTCTTCGCTGGTTTGCAAACCACGGCATCCGGGCAGTGGATTAAAAATCCGCGTGATTTAAGAGGCCCCTACGTGGATAGCCAGCCTTTCGATTTGATTTACCTGAATGACAACGGGGAAGATGCCATTTTAAAGGTGTTGCCTTTAAAAAAAGTGCCCGAAAAACCATTCGCCGATGGGATCCTTGTATTTGAGTATTTTGCTGAAAATGAGGACCAATTGGAAGTTCCATTGTCCAGCGTCAAAGAAATCAAAACTTACAATGAATTACTGATCGAAGAAGCCCAAAGCTGGTTACGACAAAAGGATTACACTAAGGCATTTCGAAATTTTTTGTACGTTTACGACCATGGTGGCAAAGGGAACCGCGAACTCGAACAGGCCCTTAAAACATGCATGTTCAGCGATGGGCGAAAGAATTTTGAATCAGGAGAATTTGAACTCGCGTTGTCAATTTACGAAGACATCTACCAACGTAATCCAGAATTCAAAGTGCCTGAATTTCCCAACAAGCCGTTGGTTGAAATTGTGATGTCGTGTTACGACGGCATTATTCAGAAAGAGTTCGAAAAAGAAAATTATGTGGCCGTCCGAGAGGCCCTGCAAAAAATCGTCGACAAATACGACAAACTGGCGAAAGAACTTGAAACAAAATGGTTGGCTGAATTTAGAAAAAAGAGCGATGCTCTGTTGGCGCAATCCAAAACATTGGCCAGCCAAAACCAGGGACGCGAGGCACATCTGGCGGCTAAAAAAGCAGATCAAATGTATCCCAATCGTCCGGAAGTGATTGCGATGCAGGAACGATTGTTGCAGCAATTTCCGATGATCATTGTGGGAATCAACCAATTGGGATCTGACGCTGATCCAAGTCGACTTGAGCATTTCGGGTCTCGGCGAGTCGGTCGTTTGACCAAACGAACCATGATTGAATTGACCGGGCTTACGGACGAGGGAGGCAAATACGAATTTTTAAACGGTGTGTTTTATCGTTCCGATGAGATTGGTATGGAGTACATTTTTGAGATCAAGTCAGATGTCTCTGGTTTCGCCATTCCATCGATCACCGCCTACGAGGTCGCTGCCCGTTTGTTGACTTTAGCCGATCCCGAATCACCCGAATACGATCTAGGCTGGGCAAGGATTGTGTCGGAGGTTTCCATCGTCGACGAATCCAAGGTCAAGCTTCGATTGCGCAGCCCTTATGTTCGCCCGGAAGCCATTTTGAAAATCGCTTACACCAAAGTAATGGACGATCCGACTCAAACCGATATTAACGGAGCCTACGTGAAAACAGGAACCGGGAAAGACATTACAACATTCGAACTGAATCCTCGTTACTCTCCGATCCCCGAAAAGCAGCACCCTGTGATCGTAGAGGAACTGTTCAATTCCTCGTCAGATGCTGTGGATGCGTTAGTCGCAGGCAACATCGATGTCGTCGATCGCATTCTTCCGGCCGATTGGGCTAAATTGAAGTCTACCCCTGGAGTGCGTGTGCGACCCTATTTGTTGCCAACCGTGCACATGCTAGTCCCAAAAATCCGGGGGGAATTGGCAGAAGAACCCAGCTTCAAAAGTGGACTTTCCCACGCGATTAATCGAGACACGCTTGTCAACGATATCATCTGTGGGGGAACTGAGATCAGTGGCTGCGAGCCGATCTCAGGCCCGTTTCCCATCGGGACCGAAGAGAATGACCAAATTTCTTACGGATATGACCTAAAGGTTCGACGGCTTCCTTACGATTCACAACTCGGAATGGTTTTAATTCAGCTTGCGACACAAGCTCGCCCGCCAAGCCGCCCTGAACCGTTGCCTACTCCTAACATCGTACTTGCCCATCCTGCCGGAACGATCGCGACAGAAGCATCTGAAGCGATTGTCAGGAAGTGGGCAGAACTTGGAGTCAACGCGTCGACTCGAAAACTGGCAAAAGGTGAAACGGTGCCTCCCGATGAAGATTGGGATTTTCTGTATTTGGAAGCCACGATCGAAGAACCTCTTGCAGATGCAACCAAATTGATTGGGCCTCGTGGATTCGCCAAACAGATTAGTGCTCCGATCGAGCAGTCTTTGCGATTGTTGAGCAACGCCGATAGTTGGCAGGGAACCTGCAGTACCTTAAGAAGGCTTCATCGGCAAATCGCAATCGACCTTTCGGTGATTCCTTTATGGCAATTGAGAGAACACTACGCGTATCGAACGACAGTCAGGCAAATCGGAAGAGACCTCATTCATTTGTATCAGAATGTTGATCGCTGGGAGATTGACTTGGTTGCCGAGGAGGATGAGAGATGATTTCAAACAATCCGTTACCATCCTTCGCTTTGGTTTTGGTTCTTGGTTGGAGCCAACTTTTGGCAGCCAACCCAGTCTCATCGAATCAGGAAAAACCGGGTAGAACAGGAACTGCCGAATCGGAAGAACAATCCGATCCACCTCCGCCGATCACATTTGAACCCGATTTTCAGGACAGCGATTTTGAGGCAAGCCGTGAACGAGCGTGGGAGTTTCGACCCTATCTCGTCGCCGTCTGGTTTTGCCTGGACGGTTCGCCTGCACTTAATTCCAACTATGACGAAATCGCACGAGGAGTCACTCGGCGTTCCGAACTGGTCGACCCGAGTGGCTGGGATTTGAGCACAGCTTTAGCGCCGCCGAGATGGCGACAAAGATTTTTGTCTGGGATTGAGAAGCCTACGCAAATTCCAGGAATAGATGCGATCCATGAATTAGCAGAATACGATAAATTGATAGTTGTCTGTCTGAACAATCAGTCGGATGGGACGAAAGTGCGTGTCCGGGAGTTTGACGTACAAACGCAACTGTGGGGACCGTTGCAAATTCGAGTGGTATCTCAAAGACAACAATTGGCTCAACAAATTATGGAGTCTATCAATTTGGCATTTATGCCATTGGCTCAGATTGACCGAATTCAGGAAATCAAATTCGAGGATGATCAAGGCAAACCCAAAACGAAAGACCAAGTCGTGATGCGACTACGTGCGGTCAATGCGTGCGTCAAAGCCTACTCCATTCCCGAACAACATCCCAAATACGATGCCTACGTCAAAGAATCCGAACAAGGCGAATTCCGATTGGTAGAAACGGAGCCGGCGGCCAATGAAACTTCACCAGTTTTTACCAATGAGTCCGACCGATTTTTGCCCATCATTCGAAAAACAGACCGGAACGGAAATCTGGTGAACCTGATTCCGATCGATTTCACGTTTTTGGTGGTTGATCCTGAAGAATCTGAAGGTGCCGACGTGCGTTGTTACATCGAGTCCAATCGCGGGTCGCCACTGGGCCAACGTGCCAGCCGAAAAGCTCAAAAATTGGCGGTCGTTATTCGCCCCCCTCAACGACCAACCACCTTAAGTTTGGTTTCTAATGACAAAAAACGGACTCCCATGGAAGGATTTGATATCTATTCCAGGCGACCGAACCAGAAGGAAGGTGGAAATGAGTACCTGGGGAAAACGGATTGGCGAGGTGAAATCGAGATCCCTCCTTCAGAGATCGGACTAAGGATTATTCTAGTTAGCCGTGGTTCGCGCCGAATGAGACGGCTGCCGATTATCCCCGGGCTTTACGATCGAGTCGAATCCACATTGCCCAACGACGAAACGCGGTTGTATGCCGAAGGTGTTTTTCGCGGTCTCGAAAATGAAGTGCTCAGTTTGGTGATTCGAAGGAAAGTGATGGAAGAAGAGATGGCTTCCGCACTCAAAGCGGGCGATCAGGTTCGAGCCAGAGAGATTTTTGATGAGTATCGTGACCTGGAAACGCCTCAAGATCTTAAAGATCGTATGAGTGCCGAAGAAGCCAATTTAAAAACTCAGACGCAGGATAAGGGCGAGTTGAAGTTTATCAACAGCCGATTTGAAAGCCTTCGCGCGATTGTCAATCGAGAACAAACCAACTCGAAGGAGATGGAGTTGACGAAGGCACTTCAGGAACTCTCAACGTCTCAATCCGCAGATTAAGTTGGGTGGGTTGAAAGCATGTCGGTATCGCTCGCACTGGTGTCCCTCACTGACGTGTCGGGTTGTGATTGTGATGTGGTTGCACCTTCCGGCAGAAGGTGCGTACAGTAGTACGTCCCGCTTGCCGAGCGGGACAATAACCGCTGATTTGACTATTGTTTGTCAACCTGGTCCTAATATCCCTCACTAACGTGTCGGGTTGTGATGTTGCCTGTCCGATGCACCTTCCGGCAGAAGGTGCGTACTGCAGTACGTCCCGCTCGCCAAGCGGGACAAGAACCGCTGATTTGACTATTGTTTGTCAACCTGGTCCTAATATCCCTCACTAACGTGTCGGGTTGTGAAGCTGCTTTGTCCGATGCACCTTCCGGCAGAAGGTGCGCACTGCAGTACGTCCCGCTTGCCGAGCGGGAAACGAACCGCTGATTTAAATATTGTTTGTCAATCTGGTCCTAATGCTTAGGTTTACCCACATTTTTTGAATTGTTTTGCGAATCGAGCTCCGACGATCATTGCATGAAGCTCATGCCAGCCTTTCCACAGTTTCTGCCATCC
>JBCCSJ010000367.1:0-5026 GCA_039200505.1 Planctomycetota bacterium
ATTCAGGGTCAGGTTTGATTCAGGATCTTGTCGATGTTGAAAACGAAGTCGACCCATTGTCAGATCAGGAACTGTTGGCGATGGTATTTTTGTTGCTCGCTGCGGGTCACGAAACGACCGTGCACTTAATCTGCAACGCCATTTTGGTTTTGTTGGAAAATCAGAATCTCCGACACCAGTTGGCAAATGATGAATCCTTATTGTCGCCGTTCGTAGACGAAGTTTTGCGGTACTGCACTCCCGTCCAAATTACAAAACCACGATACGTGGCCAAAGACACCGTTTTTGAAAGGGTGAACCTAAACAAGGGCGAGTTGGTTATTGGCTTGTTGGCATCCGCAAATTATGATCCGGCCCGATTTGATGACCCGTGCGTTTTTGATTTACAGCGGCAGAGAAATCAGCACCTTGCATTTGGAATGGGACCCCATATCTGTTTAGGAATGAGGCTGGCAAAGTTGGAATGTATGAGTGCGATCAAGGCACTTTTAGACAAATGGCCTGATCCAATCCCGGCATTTGAATTGAGTCAGGCCGATTGGTCCAAACGTTTGGGAATGCGGTCCCTCAAAAGTTTGGTTATCTCGTCGTCTTAGAATGGGATTTTTGATTCGTGTGAATTTCAAGGGATAAAAAAAGACGAAGGAGTAAATCAGACTCCTTCGTCCTGCGCGTCAATCGCAATCCGACATGTGTAAAACTCGTGATTTAAAGATCCTTCTTTTTCGACTTCTTCTTTTTTGCCTTCTTAGGTTCCGCACTACCGATCGTGCGAAGCAAAAACTCTTCATATTTTCGCATTCGCCCAATCCGCTTGACGTCACCGCCTAACCCATGGCCACCCGTTGGATCCAGAAAAAGTTCGACGTGAGTTTCTTTTCCTGCCTGGAGCAAGGCCCGATAAACTGCGACGGTGTCCTGAAAAAGTACATTCGTGTCTTCAATCCCGTGAACGAGCAACAGTTTGCCTTGCAAGTTTTTCGCAAGTGGAATCAAAGAGTATTTTTCCTGGTCCGGTTTCCCTTTACGAGATGGCCCCACAGTTCCAGTGGTGTACCACGAATTATAATTTTCCCATTGCGTCGGTCCGGCGCCAGCCATGCCTACTTTGAATACGTCGGGTTCAGTATAGAGGCACATCTGAGTTTGAAACCCTCCGAAACTCCAACCATAAATCGCGACCTTTTCTTCGTCTATATTGTAATTTTCAGACATATGTTTCACGGCGTCGACCAAGTCATCAACTTGAGGTTTTCCAACTTGTTCGTAATTTGATTTTTCAAACAAACCCCCATATCCCGATTGCCCCCTCGGGTCAACGACAATGGTCACGTAACCATGTTTTTGAGCCATATACATTTGGAAGAAGTAACCATCGGAACTGTAACTCCCGTCGACTACGCTGTGACGGGTACCAAGCGGGCCCCCGTAAACGTAGATCAATAGCGGACGCTTCTGGGACTTTTTCCAATTGGGTGGAGTAAACATCATGCCTGAAATGGAATGCCCAAGACGATTTTTGTAATCGAAAAATTCAGGTTCAATTTTCGTGAGTTCTTTCGCTTCGTTCGGGTGCGAGTCGGTCAGGGTTTTCATTTCCCCATCACTCGATTGTGCGACAAGTTCGGTTAATTGGCCATAAGTTACAAAATTTGCCAACAAATTTTTTCCGTCATCGCTGACTGCAACTGACGAAAAATTACCATCCTCACTATTGAGTCTCGTAAATTCCCCCGACTCCAAATCCAGTGCATAAACCATTTGCCGAGCCGCCGTTTGTTTGGTCGAAGTTACGAATAGCGTTTTTCGATCTTTCGACATTCGAATTGGATAAACTTCAAATCTACCGCTGGTCAACTGACGCAAATTTTCGTAGAGCGGATCTAGTGAGTGGATATGCCGATACCCACTTTGCTCACTTACAAAAACAATATGATTTTTAGCGTCGAAATTCGGAGCCAGTTGTCGAGGTGTATTGGGGCCACCGTAATGCTTATATTGGTAAACGATTTTGGAGTCGTGCTCTAGCAACTCAGGAGCCTTAGTTCGACCTCCACTATTACCTCTTCGCCCCGGAGTCCGATCTTTTTCGTCTTTCTTTTTGTTTTCAGCTGCCTGTTCCGCTTCCTTTTTTTCTCGTTTGGAAACTGCCTTTTCAGTGGCTTTTTTCAATTCCTCGTCCGTGGGCCAAGTAGCCATACGAATATCGACTTCGGAATCTTCCTGATTGAAAAACCCGAAAGTGATGTGGTTTCCATCGAGGGACCATTTAGGGTTACTAATGACATCCCTTGGCTCGTCGATCGTTTCTTCAAAAATCTTGATCAGCGGTGCCGATTCGAATTCGAATTCGCCCTCATCAAGCGAAACCATATAAATTTTAACCTTCCTCTCGGGCACCTCATCATCAGAAACAGTTCGCGAGATCTTATCTGATTTGGCGAATCGGTCCCGATACCTAATAATGTCGACCGTGCGAGAACTGCTGGCTCGACTTCCGCTGTAACAGATGAGTGCCATTCGTGAGCCGTCCTCGGTAATCTCATAGCCTCCCAAACTATCTCCAGATGGGATTTTCGGATTGATCTGGCCGACAAAGTGCTCGCCGAAATTCAATTGAAAGACAGTATCCCCGGCCTGGTAAGTAATCCCGTCCCCGTCAGGCGTGAAGCTATAGCTCGATTCACGCTGATCCGTTTTTGTAAGTCGAACCAAGTTGGGTTTGGTGATGTCCTCCATCCAGTACAAGTCGTTTTCTGAACTTATCAGCAGGGCATTCTCTTCCGGGTGCCAACGAAAGGACGAAATTCCGGAATAGGCTGGAGCGTAGTAGTCTTTTCCATCTTTTTCAGAAACTTCAAGCGATACTTGTTCATCACTTTTCGCGTCTTCGTCGGAGGCTTTGGCTATCTCTTTATTGTTTTCTTCAGCCTCACTTTCAGTTTCATCCTCTTTTTCATCTTTGTCATCGTCACCTTTCGCCTTCGATTTGTTTCGGGACGAATCCTTTCTGCTTTTCTTTTTTCGATCCTCGATAACTAACCTTGAAGAGCGTTGAAATTCGGCCAACATTTCAATATTGGTGATTTGAGTCGTCTTGTCAGTTTTGAAATCGTGAATCCAAAGGTCTCGCCCGTGTCGACGATTCGAATAATCTCGATAAAGATAGGCCCCGTAACGCCCGTCTGCGGAAAACGCCATACGACTGGCAGAGGGACCAAACATGCTTGTCGGTGGAAACAGCTTCTCCAGCTGAAGCTCTGAGTCTTGGTTCTCAGCTTCCTGTCCTAATACAGAAGTCGTCAGTTCAAGGGAACTTACAGTTAAACAAATCGCTGCTGATAATAGCAAAAGAAAATTTTTCATGCTTCCATCTTTGATTAAAACGAAGTAGTCCCGAAACATAGAGGGCGGCTCGAAATTGTTTTCGAAGTGCCGGATTCAATCGCCGGGCCAATGGATACCGCCGAGTCGATCCATCTAAAAGATTCTATGTTAATCCAATCTTTTGCGATTTCATGCCCGAGGCTTTTTGGACCGTAATCCAACCTACAGTTCTCAATGGCATCGGAAGGAGCGACAGAAAAATATCCGGTTGATAAAACGATAAGGAAATTGAATCAGTGAAACTTTGACGATTTTTCGAATCGGTCCAATTATCAAAGTGGGACGATTTCTGTGCGATCTTTTGAATAAAACGTAACTGACGCCCGATGCTGAATTTAAGCGGTGACGAATCACGATCTGTCTGATTCCAACTGAAACCGACAGGAAAGTCCTGAAAATTGTTTTGCCGATCCAAGCATTGCCAAGGGAATGACATGCGAGCTCTCCAGACCTCATCAGCTATCATTACGATAATTGCCGTCACTTTTGTATTGTCCAGCCAAGTTGCAAAGGCACAAACGGGATTGGTTTCACTCGAAGAACGATACTCGGGCCCCATGGATCGTTTCGCCAATCAAAAGACTGGCATTACGAACCGAATTATGCACAAATCCGCTAAGCCAGGAATTGGATCGAACTTGGATCGAAACAAGATGGAAGATATTCTTCCGGCCAGCTACGAGCCAACCATCAATGCCTCCAATCAATTTTTACCAATCGAATCAAATGCAGTTCAGCAGAATCAAGAATACATAGAACGTCCGTTGCCTCAAGGATTCACGCCCGACCCTAATGTGGATGCCGAATTGGAATTTGAAAGACGGCGATACGAAATGCTTCAGCAAGCCAATCCGGGTGTGGATATCAGCAACGTTCCATTAGTTCCGCGAGACATCTATCGAGTGTTCCCAAGCGATTCCGCCGGTGCGTACAGCCCTTTGGATTTGCACGTTGGTGCGACCGGATGTTGTGCTGACGAATGGGCTAACTTTTGCAACTGCGACGGTCTCGTCTCCACATCCGTAAACTTTCCTTGGTCTTCAAGAGGCCGACGGTGCGGTTCGATTTTTAATGGCTGCAGTGGAGGGTGCCAGTCGGGAGGGCTTCTGAGTCGGTTGGGTGGTCAATGCGACCAGTGCAATCAGGAATGTGATTCTAACTCTGGTAGCGGGTGTAGCGGTTGTGTTGGAAATACCTCTTCATCAGAGGGACGGGTCGAATCCATGATGGACGCACCCGCACTGGTTAAAGAAAAGGTCAGCAACAAGAAAGAAAAATTTTCGATCGCCAAAACCATTCTAGAGGTGCTACAGCGGTAACGCTTCGTACGTCAGTGACGCATCGAAAATCAAAAATCGATTTTTCAACATCCTGTCGCTTCGATTCGACAGGATTTTTTATGCAGCCCCTGCTGTATCGAGATATGGATCTTGTCCCATCTCTTGTTGTAGATCTTTACGCAGACCTTCGTGATGCATCAGCATTTTTCGTCCTTGAAAATGGAGTTTTTCAAGTTTTCGCTGGGCCGAGTAAAACAGCCTTTCAAATCTTTTTAACGATCGGTTCGAATACCTCTGATATTTGTTTAATCGCTGAGCAAATTCTGAACCATAAGCCGTTCTTAAAATCTCATCCTCAA
>JBCCSJ010000368.1:0-5008 GCA_039200505.1 Planctomycetota bacterium
AAAAATTCCATCCACGTGTAATGTTTGACCGCGGCCAAATCCAGGAACCAGTCCGTCGATCGAGAAGGTAGCATTGGAATAAACGTTGTTCGACCGTGGGTCGATCACTTCATCGCCGATTTGGATTTGAGTTACCGTCACGTTTTTGTCGATCCCATTTTCTGGATCATAAAGATCATCAAAAAATTCGACAGACACTTGCCAGGGTTGTAGTTTTGTATTGTGACGATAAACCAATGGTTCATTCGTGGTCGACAAATCGAACGTTTCAACCGCCTCACCGTCTAACAACAATCGTATTTGTTCGGTTCCTTCGTCCCCGAAAGCATCAATCACGACGTCAGTCGCGGCGAGGTATTCGAAGTAACCGGTGACGTGAAGCGTTTCGCTGTTTAAAAAGCCTTCATGCGGCACGCCGAAATCCACCCAAGTTCCGGTTGAATAGGTGCTGTCGGCTTCTGATTCGTAGGCGATGCCGTCAACAATAATTTTGTCGACGAACAGATCCCGGTCGACGGAACCCGCTACAAAAAGATCATTCGTGAATTCCACCCGAACGATATCAAGCTTTGGATCAACTGGTAACTCGGTCGTTACGACGTAGCGATCAAAGTCTTGGCTGACCGAAAGTGTATCAAGTACTTCGCCATTGACTTCAATTAAAAACTCTTCGTCGCCCGTTGAGCCAGCTGCGATGATTTCGATCACGGACGCTTGCGAGTACTGAAAAAAACCGTCTGAATGTAATACTTCTGATTCAAAATTCCCTGGAACGATCCCTGTTTCGGAAGTGTAGGTCCCAGTGGAAAATGTGGTCGGTGACTCGGTCTCAAAAATAACCCCGTCGATTGATATATGATCGACGATAAGATTCCGATCGACGCCGTTCTCTGGATCGTAGAGATCGTTGGTAAATTGAATTCGAACCTGATCGGCCGTAACAGTAGCATTGCTTTCGAATTCGAAGACCTCTGGTTGGAATCCAGAGACTTGAAATGACGCAACGATCGTTTGATCCACTAGAAGATCAAAAGTCTCAACTCCTTCAGAGCCAGCGGCCATGATTTGAACGGTTGAAAGCATTTGTCTTTCTTCAAGACTTTCAAGAAGCAACTGGTTAGGGTCAAACATTTTGGCTTGCAACGCGTTTTGGAAAGTTTAATTGGTTGATCTTAAAATCAAGATCATTCGAATGTTTGGTAAATTTGATCGAGCCCTGACACAGTCTGATGACCGGCTGAAGGTAACAAAAAAACCCAAGGCAATTTGCCTTGGGCCAGTTTATTTAAAATACTTGCTTAAGCCACAACTGAGGTGCAAAAAGTACGAATTCGCGGCAGCAAGGAAATAGATTAAGGGAATCTATGGTTTTGTCCCATCTACCCACTTGTACACGGCAACTTGTTTAAGGTTTCGAACAACAACGTTTTGGTTTGTCATCGCAAGATGGGCCCAACTATCGTCGCCCACCGTTCGCGAATCAAGTAATTCAAACTCGTTCGGATTGGCTTTGATCAAAAGAAGTTCGCCGCTTGCGTCCAAGGCGAGAATTTTGTCCCCAGCTGCAATCAAGCTTGCGTACTTTCCGAAAGGCTTGCTTCGCCAAGTTTCTTTTCCTTCTTTCAAATCAAAACAAGCATACCGCTGATTTCGGAGATGCAAATAAGCATAATTGTCGATAATCACTGGGGAAGACATATATCCCTGAATGGGCAAGCTCCATTTTGGAACCGGATTTCCAGAGTCAAGACCAATCAACTGAGTCGTCCCACCGTAGGTACTGGTAAACACAGAACCCTCGAAAAAAGTGGGGGTCAGAATGTTCATTCCGCGAAAAGACTTCACCGCGATGCCCCAGAGTTTACTTCCAGTTTCGATGTCAACTCCGCATAATTCGGCTCGGGTTTGCACGACAAGTTGTCTTTTCCCGTTGACTTCTTCAATGACGGGTGACGAGAAAGCACTTCCATACATTCCGCCGCCATCGGCGAGTGCTTTCCAGACCGTCTCACCCGTGTCTTTTTTCAACTTCAGTAATCCTCCACCAGCCTGAACGTATAAAAAATCTCCGTCGATCATCGGTGAACAAACGAACCCGAAGCTGGGAACTGCAGTACCCTCTTCAGTTGGAAAATCTCGTTTCCACTTCTGTTGGCCCGTTTTTCCATCGATGGCGACCAAAACATCTTTCATTCCGGCAACATACAAAATACCATCGCTGAAGGCAGGTGTGGATCGTATCCAGCTTCCGTTGGCAGCTGCAAAAAACGGGACCGTCATGGCACCTTCCCACTGCGTCTCCCACTTTTGTTCACCCGTTTTCAAATTAAGACATTTGACAACTTCAAACTTTTTATCTTTGGTTTCTGTAACAAATAACTGATCTCCAACGACGATGGGACCGCTGTAGCTAGGCTGAAGCGGTTTTTCCCAAACTTTTTGAAGATTGGTATCACTGATTGAATCGGGAAGTGAAAAGTCTTGTAAAACACCGTCCCGGTGTGGACCTCGCCACTGATCCCATACATTAGCGTCTGTTTGGGCTGATACATTGGCAAGCAAACTTAAGTAGCAAAAGAGTGCGGCAAGACTTACTGACGACGGTTTAAATGTCATTTGTTTCCTTTTCGAAGGTCCAGAATCCGTGAACGTTTTCATTAGACTGGTAAACCGGGCTAGGCTTTCTTCGACAACGTAAAGAATGAGCCCATAGATTCAGTTGGCAAAAAAAAAGCGGCGAGATGATGCTCGCCGCCAATGGATGCCAAATTGAATGTCGGGTTTTAATTTCGACCTGAAAACCCAGTGTTCTGATACCCCGAACTCAAATAGGATTGGCTTGAATAAGTTCCACGCCCGACAGAAGCGACAAGTTGTGACAAATTGCTGCAGCAAATGGCTTTTTGAATTCGCTCTCTCATTTGCTCATTGATCGCATTACCACCGACTACGAATGTTGGACTTCCATTAAATCTTGTTGAAAACGCGTTGATTTGGGCCAAGAGGGCGTGAGGATCATCAACGTGAGACACACTTAACCAAACCAATGATGGGCGATACTGCACGGTTGCCTCGACAAGAGAATTGAATGGCAGGTTACTGCCTAACGTTCGAGCGTCCCAGCCAAGAGCCCGCAGTGTCAATTCTACACCAGCTGATGGCAGTGAATAATGATCATTCTGAGGCGTACCCCCGATTGCAATTGGACTTCCAGGGTTCGCCGCTGGGATCAAAGATCGTAATTCGCGGATAACACTCAAGCACATTTCGCACCCGCGGCGTTCTACGTAAACCTCAAGTTGACCGGCCTGCCAAAGTCGCCCAATATGCTCAAACGCAGGCGAGATGACGCGGTCAAAAATGTCATGCGGTTGCCAGCCAGTGATGTACATGTAAATCAAAATCTGCCGACATCTCTCTTCACTGCCCTCGATGATCGCCTGCAAAAGCTGCTTCGCCCCGTCTTCAGGAGACATCACCGAAACGCTTTCCAAACTCGGAAGGCCGAGAATTTCGGGCTGTGGAAGGCTTGTTTTCTTATTCTTCACATAAGCTACTACATCCGCCTTCGTTAGCCTTCGATGTCCACCTGCGGTTTTGATGGCCTTGATACGCCCCGCGTCGCACCAACGTTTCAGCGATGATTCACTCACACCTAGGGCTTTCGCTACCGCTTTGGGTGAAAAATATAACTCATCTTTGATTCGCACGGTCCTTCCGTGAACGTTTCGGCTGTTTTCTGTGTTAAGATGTGATGACATCGCTCATTGCCTTGACAAAAAAAATCCTGTTTTTGCTGATTCTGATAGTTAACCCGCAAAAACTGTTCCGGTATAACGGTGAACGATTTGAACGAATTGGGAAGTGGTCAAAATCTTGAGCGAAAACCAGACAGAAAAAAGATTCGAGGTTTTCTTTGATGGGGAGTGTCCGCTTTGCCGCCGGGAGATCGACATGATCCGCCGGAAAGACAAAGAAAACAAGCTGATTCTAACGGACATTGCCAAACCCGATTTTGACCCTTCCCCGTTTTCATTAACAACCATGATGTCAGAAATTCATGGGCGATTGCCGAGCGGTGAATATGTGACAGGAGTGGAAGTCTTTCGACAAATCTATTCCCGAATCGGATTCGTACGCCTAGTGGGCATCTCGAAGTGGCCTGTCATCCGGCACGGGCTCGATCTGTTTTATTCTGTGTTTGCACGCATCCGATTCTGGACAGCCAAAAACCGTCTTAAAAAGGCATCGAATTGTAACGACCAAAGTTGCAACCTTTCTGATTCCCAACCCCAAGTTCAAACATCCGATCAAGAGAGTGTTGCTTAAAGCCAAGCTGACGGAAAGGCCTTTATGAAAATTGGGATCATCGGCAGTGGGATTTCCGGATTAACTGCTGGCTATCATTTGCACAAACATCATGATGTCACCGTGTTCGAGGCAGGTCATTACATTGGCGGTCATACCAACACAATTGACGTAGAAGAATCTGGCAAGACTATTGCTGTCGACACCGGATTTATCGTTTTCAACGATCGTACCTATCCGAATTTCATCCGGATGATGGATGATTTGGGTGTTGATTCGCAACCGACCCGAATGAGCTTTAGCGTTCGATGCGAACGGACCGGTCTGGAATATCGAGGTGCCGATTTGGATGGTTTGTTTGCGCAACGATCCAATCTTTTCAGCCCTAAGTATTTGCGTCTTTTATGGGACATCACTCGATTCAACCGAATCGGGCATCAACTGTTGGCAGAAGGCGATGACACCGAAACTGTCAATCAGTTCTTTACTCGAGTGCCATTCTCGAATCAATTCCTTGAACAGTATTTTTTGCCGATGGGTGCTGCAATCTGGTCAGCATCTTTTGAGACTTTTCAGAATTTTCCGATCCGATTTATTTGCGAGTTCTATAAAAATCACGGACTACTTGGAGTCACTAATCGCCCCCAATGGCGGGTCATCTGCGGAGGTTCTCGACAATACATTCCCAAGCTTACAGCCG
>JBCCSJ010000369.1:0-5000 GCA_039200505.1 Planctomycetota bacterium
CAACTTCAAAATCGGGGTCGACAAAGCCGAAAGCAAAATCGAAGCGGCCAGGCAAAGGTAAGGTAATCCGTTACGTTGTTTCACTTGAATCGCCTCGATTCCTCAATTTATCTCGTACGCATTCGGCCTGGCGAAAACGGGTCAATGTCTATGGCGACAACTTTGCCATCGATATTTCATCTAGGCCAACAAAGGACTCGCCAGAAAGTAAGTTACTGGCTTGCGTCACTGAAAATTCGATTTTCATGCGTCATTCAGTAAGCAAGTCGGTAATAAATATTCGCGAGTGCTAAGTTGCCGATCACCAATTAGTGTAACGAATTTATTTCCCTGAATCGCCGCGGGGTACTCGTTAGGACTCGCCATGAAGCAAGTTACCAACTAGCGATACTGAAAACTCGATTTTTGTGGGTAAGTCACTAAGCAAGCCGGTAAATCAATGCTTCGCGGGTACTTAGTCAAAAAGTAAGTGACTGCCCAGACTGCGTTTCAGCCGTCAAGACCGCGACCCTTGAGCCAACGCTTACAAAACAACTCGTCCTTTTTTCCGTCTTCCAACTTTTGATTCGAAGTCAGAACGATACGATCACGAACTGACTCGCGATAAGGCACAGGATAGACTCGGATTCAAAACTGCTGGTCAAAGCAGCCCAAATGAGAGGGTGCGAGCGAGGGATCAAATCTAAAAATTTGTTGTCCCTCACTTATGTGTCGGATTGTGATTGAATGACTGCTGATTTTTAGTTGTTACCAAGTCATGGGACCAACACTAAACCCTTAATGATGCTCAATTGAGTTCGGTAGCTAATTGAGCCGCAACGTAGTCTTGCTGGGTCTGAACCTGCAAGGCATGGCTATCTCGAAGCTGTGCCACTTTTTTAATAATCTGTTCAAGAACCGAAAACGTGGATGGGGCACTGATGAAGTTGTGTGGATGAGTCCACAGATGGGCCACTCCGCTTTTTTTTGCAGCGTCACCCAAAATTGAATTCCAGCGAGCAATCGTGACGGCTTGAGGAATTCGTTTTCGACCTCCATGTCTCCAATTCAAAAAATAACCGGACGGTATCCGGACTGGAGAATCAGACGAGTCCTGCGGAGTCTGGCTTTTTTCGAAGACGTTGAGTTCGCGTAACAGTCGTAGCGCTGGTCCACCCGACTTAAGCAACTCGCGATAGCCCTTCACGCCAAATTGATCCATTAGATCAAGATGCCCAAGTCGATTTCGTGGAAACACAATTGTGTTGAACGACACCTGCTTCATTTTGCCCAACTCGGACACTAGCGACAATTCTTGCTCATAGAGGCTTTTGGGCGTATCTGGACCGTCAAATGGAATGTGCGTAAAACCGTGAGTGCCTATTTCGTGAACTTTGGTTGAATTTACCATGTCCAACGCTTCGGCAAAAAACCATCCGTCCAGCTTTTCTTCCGCTCGAGCCTTTTTAAAATTCGTAAGCCAATCTTGGCCGCGGTATGGAAGGGCTCCCAGTTTTGGTTCAAAGTACTGGCGTTCTTTCTCATTGAGGACAAACATTCCAACGAACGCGAACGTGGCAGGAATCTCGTACTCGGCGAAAAGGTCGATTAGTTTTTGATAAACGTCGGCCAAGTTCTTTTGCGTCACAAATTGCCGGCTTTGATGAGGTTGGTCGGCCATACCCCACATCCCTTCGCAATCTAAAGAAACAATGAATTTACCTGCCATCAAAATGCTCCCAGGCTTTCTTGCCCAACGTCGGTGCTACCGCCTGTAATTAAAAATTTGCACTTAAAATCATTATTTGGTCTGAACTTTAGGAAGGAAGTAGGCTGTTTCTTTGTCTTCGAGAATTTGCACTTTCTTAAACTTCTCTTGCCAGCCATTGAGCTTGTATAACTCAGGCACAGCTCTGCTCCTACTCTCTTTAGTTTCGCGATCACTTGATTGATAAAATCCGTGTTCTGGCCAAACTCCACCAGCCGGGCTAAACAAACGTTCCTTCGCATTCCCACTGCAACGACACAATAGGCTTGCGAATCCTGATCGTCGATGAACAGCAAATTTCTTGGGCCGTCATTTGAAAAAAAACGCCACTTGAGCAAGTCCTTCGTCCAACAGATCCTGTTGTCGCTTAATTCACACATACGCTCGGCAAGATCGTCAAGCTGCGCGGAATCGGGACGACTTCGCCAACCGAGCTCCTTTTCGATCTTAGCTGGCAAGCTTCTTTTGTGTCCGAATTTCGATGAAATCAAACCCCATCCCAATGAGACAGGCCGTAAAATGCGCTTACCCCAAAAACCTGTGATCGGATCGTAGTTGAGCGCACGATAGGTTTGCTCCAGCTGGTTAAACACACCTGGAAAAATCGCGACGTCCGATTTACGAAGGGCTCTTTTAACCAAAATCAAGCCCGCTCCCGAGCGAAGGTCTTCGTCAACGGTCAAATTCTGCAATGAATGGACGACAAGTTTTCTGCCTTGGTACTTAGCCGGCAGGTACATCACGTGAATGCACCCTACAATTTTCTGCTCGGCGTCTCTGGCTAGCCAACCCATGGTTTCAATAGGCCGGTGAGGATTGGAAACGTAAAGCCAATTTAGATAATCGGGATTGCTCTGGTAACTATTTTTTTCGAACGACTTTTTATGATAGGCACAAATCTCTTCAAAGTCGGATTCTGAAAATGTAGTGAAGGAAATCACGCGGTCGCGCCTCCATCAACCGTGATTACAGACCCAGTGATCTTTTCGCCGTCGGGCGAAAGCAAGTAGAAAACAGCTCCGGCAGCATCCTCTACTCGAGGTAGCCCTTTTGGCGCGCGGCGTCGAACGCTTTCTAGTTTGTCTCCCTCTAAACCAGCGGTCATATCGGTCTCCATGTAGCCGGGGGCCACGCAATTGACACAAATCCCGAGCTTACCAACCTCGCGTGAGAACGACCGGGTGAACCCCTCAAGCCCAGCTTTCGATGCGGCATAAACCGACAATCCGCTGTATCCCGTGCTCGCAATAATCGAAGAAATGTTGACGATTCGACCTTCGGCTTGCTCAAGCATGCTGCGCGAAACATACTTTGTCATCGTTATCGCTGCGAGTAAATTTACGTTCAACACTTTTCTGATCTCACTGGCATGCATGGTGGCAAGAACGCCGTCGAGCCCCAAGCCAGCATTGTTGACGAGTCCGTAGATGGCGCCATGTTCCTTTTTGATTTTTTTCACTAGCCGATGAATTTCGTCGACATGCTCGAGATCAAATTCGATAAATTCCGATCGTTCAAGACTGGTAAATGCATCTGAATTTTTGCGTCCGATCCCGATGACTTGATAGCCTTCGCTCGTCAGTCTCTGACTGATGGCCAGTCCAAGACCTCTTGCTGGCCCGGTTACGATTATCTTTTTCATGGGCCATTCCTGACTATTTTTCCCGCTGTAGTTGTTTCGATGCTGTCTACGATTTTCAGCTTAACCGGAATCTGGAAAGGCTCCAGATGCGACTTCAACGATTCGAGGATCGCTTGTTTCAACGTCGGCTCATCATCAACTTTTCTTGCAAGCACGATGTCAGCAACCACCAATGAGCCAGAGAACGGGTTTTTTTTGGCGTAAACCCGTGACAAGGCAACGTTGGGATGGCGAATCAAGGCGGCCTCTACTGTTTCAGGCATTACTTTGTTACCACCAACGTTGATGGTCCCATTAGCCCGGCCCTGGAAAAAAAATCTTCCGTTTGCCTGTTCTACCAAATCTCCAGTGGCGACCCAGCCTTCTTCGTCCGAAACATTCTGATGCGAACCCAAGTAATTTTTGCCGACGTCTGGATTAAAGACCTCCAGTCGCTCGTCAACAACGCGTAACTTCATTTTGTCATTGACGGCTGTGACGTAAGACTCAGGGAATCCTGCGACACCATCTTTGACTGAAAAGCCGACCCCCGCTTCCGTCGATGCATAGATATGGATTATCCGAGCGTCGGGGTACGAACGCTTCAACGCGTCCAGAATCGCTTGATCCGCTATTTCGCCCCCGAGTGTTGCGACTTTCAAAGAAAGCTGCTCATGGCAGGGGGTCATCAGAATCTTTCGCCACATCGTGGGGGTGGTGCTCAAGTGGGTCGTTCCGTTGGCAGCCAGAAACTGTAGCTGGTCCTGAATACTATCGGTCAGATCTGGTGCCACCAGGACTGCTCCAGAAAGTAACGACTGCAGAACAACTTGCATCCCAGCGAAGCGAGTGTAGTCGTACAGCATTCCCCATCTAACGCCCTGCATCCCTTGCTTGGAAATTTTGGTGGTGCTGGTGAGGGTTTTTAAGGAATGCAATACAAGCTTGGGCGTGCCAGTTGTTCCCGATGTCATCATCACCCAGCTCGTACTGTGCGACTCACATTCACCGGTTGAGTCCCAGAGAAATCGAACAAGTGAATTGCAATCTGGGAATCGAGGAACGTCTCCTGCACCTTCACCAAGTATCGCGTCGAAGCCGCCTTGTTTGGCGATTCGATCTATTTCAGATGAACGAAAGTTGTGCGGGCAAAATCCAATCGCTTTGACCCAACCATCGAGTCTGCAAATCGCGTGAATGGCTTCTTCGATTCTTGATGTCGCAATCAAAACGGATCGATTGACGAAATTTTTGGCATTGCTGAACGAGTTTGTTAACTCGCCTGCAACTACAGATGATCCTTCGCTTTCAAGCAAAAGCGTTTCGGCCGCGTAGCGGTTAACAAAATCTATCACTCTCATGGCTGATGTTTATCGTAGAACGCAATAAAATCAGCGAAAGTTTGTGGGTAATAAACTTCGTCCGCTTCTGAAAATGGATCGTAACCAAGTTCGTCTTCTAAACGTGAGACGAGGATTGCAAAACCTAGCGAATCCAATCCGCTTTCCAAAAGCACATCTTGCGGTTGAACGGAGCCAACGGAAGTCTCGTGTCTTTGTTGAAGCATTCCGTCAACCCACTGTAAGATAGTTTCGTGGAGTTGGTCGCGAGAGAGCTGGTCCATGGGGCGTC
>JBCCSJ010000370.1:0-4999 GCA_039200505.1 Planctomycetota bacterium
CGACAAACTCGCACAAAAACCATCAACCGACCAAATCAGCCGACTTCTACCTGACGCTTGGCTCAAAGCCAACCCAAAACATCGCTGGGAAATCGCCGAAGTAAGAAAAAACGAAAGAACGTAGATCCTCGTGCGCTTACGCTTCGTTACAGCTAAGGGAACTGTATGGCGTGATGCAGACCTTGACTCATTGACACAAGTCAAATTGCCAAACGCTTCGTTTGGGCTTTATCCCTATCCATCAAAGTATCTTCAAAGACTCTCCAACTCATCGCGATCCACTTGGGATGCCCATATCGGTGGTGCAACCGCTGTTGCAGTCAGTCCAAATGGCCAGTGGCTCGCATCGGGCTCGGGGAATGGTGAACTGCGTGTTTTGGATTTGTCCAACAATAAAATCGTCCATCGATTTGCCTTCAAGAATCCAAAAACCGGACTTACGCACCAGTTAACTTCCATTGCGTTCAGCGTCGATGGCCGGAATATGGCGATTGGCAATAGTAGTGGCGACTTGCTTGTACTTGACACAAGCACCTTCGAAACGCTTGGCAAGATTGAGATAAGTGGTCCCATTAGTGACCTCGCTTTTTCATTAAATAGGGGGCACATCGCGGTCACTGTTGACCATGCAGTGAAGGTTTTTGATTGCTCGTCACCCAATAAATTGGTTTGGGAAAAGATACATCGTGCGCGAGTGCAGGACATTGCTCTTTCACCCGACGGCAAGGTCTTGGCGAGTGCAAGCGAAGATCAATCTATTCGCCTGTGGAATGAGAGCGACGGTAAACTCTTAAAGGAATTCCTAACCAACTCTGTTAACGTGGGAGTGGAGTTTACGGCCGACGGACAGTTCGTCACATCAATAACGGATCAGGGGAAGGTCAACGTTTGGGATCGTGAAGGCCGTTTGTTCCAAAGTTTCAAGGCTTGTGAGGGCCCAGTTGGAGAATTTGAGTTGGCTTTTAATGATGAAGTTATCATTGCAAGTGTTGGCACGAATATTAAGGTGATCAATCTTGAAGCTGAAAGTCTCGAACATACGATTCGAGCCCACACCTCACCAGTGATTGATATTTTTTCTTGCGACTCCGCTATCTATACCGCAAGCGAAGACAACACCGTTCGCTCCTGGAGCAGGAGCGGAGATCAACTTCCCACGACCATTACTGTGTCCGAGCAAAGTCAATCGAGTGAAGTGCGATTTGCGTCAGATAATGAAGTTCTTTGCATGACTTACGATGGAAGGTTGCTTGTCTGGGAGACGGATTCGAACCAACAACGGTTTCTTCCCCGATTGGCCGGAATCGAGGGCAAAGTAAGTAGATTCTATTTGTCGCCAGATGGCTCAAAGGTGTGTGGAAAAAATGGTGGTCTGACGGTCTGGGATACTCGAAGCGGAAGGCAGTTGTTTAATATTCCGACCGAAAAGACTTCTCAAAGTAACGAATTTGGCCGCTTGAAACCTAAAGTGCTTACCTATCTTTGGAGTTCACTCGATGGGATTTTTTTATCGAACGAATTTGTTTCAACCGTTGGGCCGTGGCAATTAACTTCACAGAACCTGACAAGCCATCAGTTAGAGGTGCATCAACTAAACCTTTACAGCCGCCCAAGTCCAGTTGAGGCTGATTTACCACCCCCCGTATTTTGCTGTTCACCGAGCGGGAAGGTATTTGCGATCTCATACGGAGAAGTGACGTCTCTTTGGCAAGTTGCCGCTAGAGAACCGAAGAAGCTGTGTGCAAAAGTTGACCTTATCCGATTTGATCAGGAATCCTCATTGCTTGCGACTTTTAGTCGAAACTCGTCTGCCATTACCGTTTGGGGGGCTGCGAGTGGTGAGCGTAAAAGCGAACATTTTAGTGTAGAGGCAGATATTGTTGACTTTCAATTTCTGCCAAAACAGCAAGCAATTTTGATCCTTCAAAAAGATGGGAAGTTGGTCAGTTGGAATTGGAATTCTGATCAACAACCAGAACAAGTTGTTCAATCCAAAAGTTCTGTTACAGGCATGGCAGTGAACAAGACAGGGCAGTTAATTGCTGTTGCGACCGAAAACTCCACCATCGAACTTTACAATATAGGCGGTGAGTGGATTGGCGAAACGGATCTCCCTTTAAGAAATTGTAGATTTGAGGCAATTGCCATTGTTGACAATGGAAACCGCTTAGTTGGATTGACCAAGTCGACAATTTACATCTGGGATTCAGCAACAGGAAAAAGGGTGAAGTCGTTCCCAGTGTCGCAATCCGATGCCTTGGAGCAAAAGGTCCCTCAAGAATTCCAAAAAGAACTGGTTCGCCTAGCTGCCCAGGATAAGCAAAAGAAATCTAAACAACGAACTGCAGAAGAGAAGCAAAGATTTCTTCGCGATGCTTTAACAAATTCATACTTACAAAATACTGCTTTTGAAAAGCACTTGGCTTCCACAGCGGATGGCTCAAAAAAAGCATATGTGGTTTACCCGAAAAGATCCACATTGGACAATGAGCCTCAGACGGTAGAGGTTTTTGTTAATGGCATGCTTGTCGGAAAATCGAAAGGCGACATTTGTTCATCCCAAATTTCCAGTAATGGAGAATTCGTTGCGATCGCGACAACGTCAAAGGGATTAAAAATCTTCGATGTCAGTAAACCAGGTCAACCGGTCGATATTCGAGTTTCTTCGGAAGTTACGACGATCCAATTTACTGCCAACGCGGAAAGCATTGTTACCGGACATAGAAACGGATGCGTTGAATTTCGGGATGTGCTTACTGGTCAACGACTTCTTAAACTTGATGCTTACAAACAAGCAGTGTTGGATCTATCTCTTAGCGATGAAACTAGTAAGCTTGCTACACTGGACACAACTGGAGAAATCAAGATCTGGAATGCCAACGGCAACGGGCGATAAAGAAGTAGGGGGCTGTAAGAATACTGCGTGGCTGTTTGCGTCGATTCTATTACATCCGAAGTAGCGGCCGTTGGAGCGTTCACTAATCAAGAAGTCAGTCGGCGAGAAACTCCGTTGACCTGATTCAGAAAGATGATTCGCCGAACAGGCCTCTTCGGGGCCGGGAGAAGTCGTCAAGCGATTTAGGCGGCCCAACGTGCGATTGCTTGTAAGTGCGGGTGAGAGGATTCGAACCTCCACGTCCTAGGGACACATGAACCTGAATCATGCGCGTCTGCCAGTTCCGCCACACCCGCTTGTGTGAAATTTCATTTTGTCAAAGCCATTACTGATTGGCTTTGTGTTGGATTCTAGAATTTAGAAAACCTGTGGCGCGTCTGCCAATTCCGCCACATCCGCTGGATGTCAGTAGTTTAAAAAAATTTACGTCTCCTTCAACCGAACTTTGAAGGAATTCAACCAATGATGACTTGATAAATCAATGCAAACACCCGAAAAACCGCCTGTCAAATCTAAAAAGTAAATTCAATAACGGGGGATTTCAGGATCGACTTCCAGACTCCAGGCGTCGATCCCGCCTGACATATTTTGAACTTGAGCGAACCCCTGAGCTCGCAGCCATTGAGTGACCTGCAGACTACGACCACCATGATGGCAATGGACAACTAACCTTTTGTCACGATAAGGCTCAAGCTCCGATAGCCGCTGGGGTGTCTCGTTCATCGGAATCAAACAAGCACCCTCAATCTGACAATAATCATGCTCATTCGGTTCACGACAGTCGACTAAAAAAACGGGATCGGATTGTTCGAGCAGTGCTTTAACCTCTCCAACAGAAACCTCTAACGGAAGTTCTTCCGCACCATCGATTCGATTCATGACCGTTCTCGTTTTCTTTCTAGCTCGCTTTGGGATATGTCGTCCAGATTTTACACCGCCAAGCCTGTTTGTAAGATGACAGGCACCATCCCAAAACTGAGAAACTCGTTATTTCTGAAGCCGAAAGATTGTCAGGCGGAGCCTGCACTACTTCGGGGCGTTGATGCTCAAATCCTCGGCGAAATGGATCCTCGTTTTCAGCTAAAATCGCGTCGACGAATTCACTCAGAAACAATGCCACTGAAAACAAAACAAACGGATAAATCAGACTGGGCCAAGTCGTCACTTTTCGAGTTGGACTTGGTCAAGTAAAAATTGGTATTCGCCCGACTGAGTTTTGCCAAACCAGATTCCAGTGACATCGGACCCATCGCAGCCGTCAAAATCTTTGATCTCAAAAGTGTATTTCTTCCATTGCTTGGTCGCTTTGAACGGTTTCGTTGAAGGCATGAAGCCCCGTTTTTGGAAGAAGAACATGATTTCGCAATCTTCATCGTCTCCTTTAGCCCAGAACGAAATCGAACGATGGGAACTGATGTTGCCGGGCTGCATTTGAACTTTTCCGGGACTGAACATCACTCCGGAGAATGCGGGTTGCTGAGGTCGAGTTTTTCCTGAAACCTGGAGTGCTTTGCCAGACCCGTCGGCACCGCCGTCAATTACTTTGGATTGCACAGAAGAATTACCTCCCATCATCGCGTCAGTGCTTGGAGTCCATCCAGCTCCGAATTCAGTTTCCCGTTTTCCCGACTCGAAATTGCTGATCATTCGATTCTCTTCGGCCTTGGGTTGCTGTGCTGCACTCGCTTTGGAAGCTGCGATCATCTTTCGAGTGGAATCTCGATCGACTCTTTTGCCACCTTTCCAGACCCCGACAATATTTCCAGTTCTGGAAATGTCTTCGGTTGGGTCACCTTCGACAAGGATCAGATCGGCTCTTAAACCGACATTGATCCGGCCTCGGTCTTTCAATTGAAAACTCCTCGCTGCCAGTCCGGTTGCTGCGGCAAGTGCCTGCGTTGGAGTCAATCCAGATTCCACCAGTAGTCGCAGTTCGTGGTGCAAGCTGGCCCCGTGAATGGTGCCAGGGTTCGGGGCGTCGGTGCCAGCAAGAATCGGTACTCCTGCTTTCATCAGTCTTTGAATATTGGTTTTCAATAGCCCCCAGTCATTCTTGCTGCTGGGCGAGACTGGAAAGGTCTTGGCCAGATTGGCCAAATTTTC
>JBCCSJ010000371.1:0-4987 GCA_039200505.1 Planctomycetota bacterium
AAAAATTGCTTGTTTGCGGCAAACAACTTTGTCTGATGCTGCCGATTACCGTTGACACAACTTTGAGCGAATAGATGTCAATTTGGCATACGACTCCGTCATAAAACCCGTTTTTAGTTTCCTAAAATACCAATTCACCATTTTTCGGGGTTTGACGGGAGACAACTCGCTGAATTTAGCATCCTTTCGATTGGCATGGGCTTTGCTCTCCAGAAAGCCAACCCGTAACAGGGCTATTTGATCTGTCCATAGGTCAGGTTAGCGAAGATAAGATTAAAACTGTGGCTGATTAGCCACAGATAAGAACTGGAAGCACAGGAGAGCATAATGGCTCAAGGCGAAAAAATCATCGGAATCGACCTTGGAACTACGAATTCAGTAGTTGCTGTCATGGACGGTAACGAACCCACCGTAATCGCAAACCAGGAGGGAGATCGTACGACTCCCAGTGTGATCGCGTTTGTGGACGATGCCGAAACATTGGTCGGGGCACCTGCAAGAAACCAGCGGGTTACGAATCCGGAGCGAACGGTTTACTCTGTCAAACGATTCATGGGACGTCGACACAGTGAAGTGTCCAGTGAAGAAAAAATGGTCCCCTACAAGGTGAAAGGGGGCGCCAGTGAATACGTCAAGATCGGTGTTGGCGACAAGGAATATACGCCTCAGGAAATTTCCGCCAAAACGCTTCGAAAGTTGAAAGATGCGGCTGAATCGTATTTGGGACACAAAGTTAACAAGGCCGTCATTACGGTTCCTGCTTACTTCAATGACGCTCAGCGCCAAGCGACTAAAGATGCCGGCCAGATCGCTGGACTCGAAGTCGCCAGAATTATCAACGAGCCAACTGCTGCTGCAATGGCATACGGTTTGGAGAAAGCCAAGTCGGAACAAAAGATCGTGGTCTTTGACCTAGGCGGTGGAACATTCGACGTCTCCGTTCTTGAACTCAACGATGACGATGGAATGAAAGTCTTTGAAGTGATCAGCACCAGTGGCGATACCCACCTTGGTGGCGACGATTTTGACGAAGTTCTCATCAATTACGTGGCTGACGAATTTCAAAAAGACAATGGAGTGGACTTAAGAACCGACACGATGGCTCTGCAGCGTCTTCAAGAGGCTTGCGAAAAATCAAAAAAGGAACTGAGTTCTGCCCAGTCCTCTGACATTAATTTGCCGTTTATTACGGCAGATGCCTCGGGGCCCAGACACCTGCAACTCAACATCACTCGTTCCAAATTTGAAGAGTTGATTGACGGACTGGTTGAGCGACTGAAGAAGCCTGTCCAGCAAGCACTTTCCGATGCCAAACTAAAGCCGTCCGAGATCGATGAAGTCGTTCTAGTCGGTGGTTCGACTCGAGTGCCGAAAGTACAGTCGATGGTCAAAAGCATTTTCGGCAAAGATCCTCACAAAGGTGTGAACCCTGATGAGGTTGTTGCTATCGGTGCAGCGATTCAGGGTGCCGTTCTTGCTGGTGATCGAAAGGACGTGCTTCTGTTGGACGTCACTCCGCTTACTTTGGGTATCGAAACCGAAGGTGGGGTCATGACGGCACTGGTTGAGCGAAACACAACCATCCCAACCGAAAAGAAGCAGGTCTTCAGTACGGCTGCTGACAATCAGACTGCCGTGACGATTCAGGTCTTCCAAGGAGAACGGAAGATCGCTGCGAACAACCGCATGCTTGGCAAATTTGACCTGACCGGAATTCCTCCAGCACCAAGAGGCGTGCCTCAGGTCGAAGTCAAATTCGACATCGACCAGAATGGAATTCTCAACGTCTCGGCGAAGGATCTTGGTTCCGGTAAAGAGGCTAATGTTGAAATCCGAGAATCGTCCGGTTTGTCCGAAGATGAGATCGAACGCATGAAAAGCGACGCCGAGATGAATGCGGAGGAGGATCGTAAACAATACGAACTCGTCACGGCTCGAAACGAGGCGGACACCATGTGCTACCAAGTTGAAAAAATGATGAGTGAAAACAAGGATAAGCTTAAAGAGAGCGACTGTGAACCGCTTGAAACCGCCATCAAAAATGCACGAGAAGCCGCGAAAGGAGTCGACACGGAAGCGATCAAAGCTTCTGTCAAAGCTTTGGAGGATGCGGCCCACGCGATGAGTGCAGCGATGTATCAAAACGCTAACGAAGGAGCTGCCGCTCCCGGAGCCGGCGACGATGTTGCCGAAGAAGATGACGCGATCGATGCCGAATTCGAAGTTAAGGACTAGATACAATCGGATCGGTTGATCCGAGACACTTTGTCCTGACATGCTTAAATTAATCAAAAGCACGGCGTTACCAATCGTCGTGCTTTTTTTATAACAAATCGAAAATCTATCACCGCCAAAAGTCTTCAAAAAGATAACGATTGAATTTTTGAGTCGTCTGAATTGGCACGCAACCTGCATTCCTGGTTTAAATGGAAACCTTCACCTGCCAAGGCAGATTTGAAAAGTTTTCGATCAAATTAAAACCACTGTGATTTTATGATGGAACCGCAAATGTCTTTTCGATTCGACAAACTGACAGCGAAAGCTCAACTGGCCATAGCCAATGCACAGTCACTGGCAGGAGGACAGGGGCATCCAGAAATCAAACCGCTGCACTTACTGTCTACTTTGCTGCAGCAAACCGATGGCGTCGTACGCCCGTTATTTGAAAAAGCAGGCATCCCTGTAAATCAATTGATCCATATGGTCGAAGGCGAATTGAATCGCCTACCTAAACAGTCCGGCGGGAATGCTGCAGCACCCAATAGAGATTTGCAAACTGTTTTTGAAAATGCGGCCAAATCCGCCAACAAAATGCAGGATGAATATGTTTCGACTGAACATTTGATCTTGGGAATCTTACAAACGGATTGTCAAGCAAAACGAATTCTCGAAATGAATGCTGTTGAAGAATCGACATTGATGCAAGCACTCAAAGAGGTTCGTGGCAATACACGTGTGACCGACCAGCACCCTGAAGACAAGTATCAAGCACTTGAAAAATATTGTATCGACTTGGTCGCCATGGCTACCGAGGGAAAACTAGATCCAGTGATCGGGCGTGACGAAGAAATTCGCCGAGTCATTCAGGTCCTTTCCAGGAGGACAAAAAATAATCCGGTCCTCATCGGACAACCAGGAGTTGGAAAGACTGCCATCGCGGAAGGATTGGCCCGCCGCATTGTCCAAAACGACGTGCCTCAAAGTCTGCGTGACAAAAAAGTGATGGCACTGGACATGGGAGCCCTGATTGCAGGCGCAAAATTTCGAGGTGAATTCGAGGATCGCCTCAAATCTGTTTTAAAGGAAGTAATGGCGGCTTCTGGGCAAATCATCCTTTTCATCGATGAACTGCACACCGTCGTCGGTGCAGGCGCTGCTGAAGGTGGCAGTGACGCTGCCAATTTGCTTAAACCGGCTCTCGCACGAGGTGAGCTCCATTGCATTGGGGCAACCACATTGGACGAGTATCGAAAATACATTGAAAAAGATGCCGCGTTGGAACGACGCTTTCAAACGGTTTACGTCGGCGAACCCTCAGTGGATGATACTCTCTCGATTCTGCGTGGATTGAAGCAACGATACGAAACCCACCATGGCGTTCGCATCAAGGACTCTGCCCTGATTGCTGCGGCACAACTCAGTTCTCGCTACATCAGCGATCGCTTCCTTCCCGATAAAGCGATTGACTTGGTCGATGAGGCTGCGGCCCGATTGGCAATGGAAATGGACAGTGTTCCCGAGGAGATCGACACAGTCCAGCGTAGGCTAACGCAACTTGAATTGGCTGCCAGACAATTGGGAGACGAGTCGGACGAAGATGTGAAAGCCAGGTTGAAAGAAGTGCAGCTTGAAATGGAGGACAAAAGAAAAGAGTTGGCAGGATTACGCGAGCAGTGGGAAGCCGAAAAGTTGGGCATGTCCGGCTTTCAAAACGTCAGGGAGCAATTGGAAAAAATTGAACTTGAATTCGAGCAACTCGATACCACAATCAAATCGAAACAGTCCAATGGCAATCCGGTGGATGAATCGGACTATCGACGTCTCTATGAATTAGATACCCAAAAGAAAAACTTAGTTCAACAGATCGAATCGGCCGAAGCTCGCCAGATGGAAGCCGACGATGGCATCGAAGAAGGTGGTAGACGACTTTTGAGTGAAATGGTGACTGAAGAGGAGATTGCCGAAATCGTTAGTGCCTGGACCGGTGTTCCCATGACTCGAATGATGGAATCGGAAAAGGCAAAACTTTTGGTGATGGAAGAAAGACTTCATCAACGAGTCGTTGGCCAGGAAAAGGCAGTGGCAGCGGTCTCCCATTCGGTCCGGCGTAGTCGCAGTGGATTGCAAGATCCTAATCGACCGATTGGAACTTTCTTGTTCTTGGGACCTACCGGTGTTGGGAAAACTGAAATTTGCAAAGCTTTGGCAGAGATTCTGTTCGACGATGATTCGGCAATGGTGAGAATCGACATGAGCGAATTCATGGAAAGCCATAGCGTCAGCAGGCTGATCGGATCGCCTCCGGGATACGTCGGTTACGATGAAGGTGGAAAACTCACCGAGGCGGTTCGGCGTCGTCCGTATTGTGTGATTCTGCTTGATGAAATGGAAAAAGCACACAATGATGTGTATAACATTTTGTTACAGATTCTCGATGATGGTCGACTTACCAATAATCATGGCAACACGGTCGATTTTTCCAATACGATCATCGTCATGACCAGCAACATCGGGTCCCAATTGATCCAGAAAATTACCGAAGAAGGTGGTTCGGCGGAAGAATTAGATGAAGCGGTTGAACAAGCTTTGAAAATTCGTTTCGCGCCTGAATTGTTGAACCGAATTGACGAAAAGATTGTTTTTCAGACTCTAGATCAATCGCAGATCCGAAAAATCGTCGACATGCAAATAGGTTTACTGGAAAAACGGGTTCTGCAATTGGGTTATAGAATCGAAGTATCCGCGACGGCGCGTGATGCTGTGGCGG
>JBCCSJ010000372.1:0-4987 GCA_039200505.1 Planctomycetota bacterium
ATTCGATCCAGTCTCGGATTAGGTAGCGGCTGACCAAAAATGCCAGCGTTGCACCCAGTGTTGACGAGAAACTGACCAACAGAATCGCCTCCCAGAATCCAAAAAACCATGCATAAGTTAGCGACAAAAAAACGGCTCCTCCGGGAATCGAAAGCCCTGCAACGACCACGTAAATTAAAAACGTGACCACATAAGTCGTCAGCGGATTGGATTGGTAGTAACCTTTTAGCTCGATTTCTTGTTGAACGAGCATGTCAAATGTCAGGTATGTCCGAAACAGATAAAACGTCAGCCCAAAGATCACAACCAATCCTGACAAAATCAAGACCTTTCGTATCCAACCGCTTTTTTGAGCAGTCGTTGATTGGGGGACGTCAAATGGGTTGGAAGGGTCCATGAAAATGACAACAAACTTGAACGGCTAAGTACTCGCGAAACATTTATTTACCGGCTTGCTTAGTGAATTACCCACAAAAATCGAATCTTCAGTGACGCTGGCCGGTAACTTAATTCATGGCGAGTCCTAAGTGATTCAGTAGTTGGGGACGGATCGTGTCGTCTTAGCTTACCGTTTTTTTGAAATGGTATTGAGGAATAGTTGCCCCCGAGCATTCAATGTCGGCTCCCTCAATGCTTGCCGAGCCAGATAACGCTCCAGCCTTGAATGATTCGAGCGAATCAGTTGAGAAAATTGAGGGTCATCAAAATGCTCTTCGGCCAAATCATTAACGTGACTGAGCGTCTTTAGATCCTCAAATGGAATTCTGGTGTCCAACAGCCCAAGGTCGTAGGCATACTTTGCCGACAGGCCCGGCAACAGAACTTTCCATCCATATTTGATCTTGTTAGGACTGACCTCGTTGACGTGCCCAGCAAGATTTGTCGTACAGTTGTTAGTAATGGTGTTGTAAAATTCTGGATCCACGGCCAGTTTGTTGACTCTTTCGGCAATATTCAAAAAGAGTTCCTGAGCCTGAATCGGATTGGCGATGGTTGGATAGACATACACGTCGGCGTCGCGATGGCGGGTTCGCAAACGAATCACATCCCGTTCATCACTCACCACATACATAAGTTCGTACTGACGGCCGATTCCTTTGATAGCGCTGTAAGACTCACCAACTTCTTTTCGAACTTCAACCGAAACCGCGATGTAGCTACTATCGTCCAGACCGAAACTCATCATGGTATGAGCCAGCCTCGGAGCATTTTGAAACGGGACGACAATAAAGTCGACTGTTTGAATTTGATCGACGGTGAACTGGCGATCGTAGTAGTCCACTACAAAATCATCAGATGATAGATAATTGCAATTTCGAATATTGCGAATCGAAAGCACTTGATTTTGTCGGGTGATCGTCGAAGTTTTGGCAAACTCCGGCCTCCAATCGCGATCGTTCGATGGTTCGGTCCATCGTTTCAGACGGTCCAGACCGGTACCGGGATTCCACTGTGCGCAACCACTAGCAAAAGTGATCACGATGATCATCAAAGATAAGATTTTTAAAAGGAATTCCCGTCCGAACATGTCGGGACTTTAGGGCTCTTGCAAAAAACAGGCAATATCATCTGCGATCGAGCCCCCCAATTTTAAATGAGTGTCAATTAGTGCAAATTTAGTCGCCTCACCCGCTACAACATCAATCGATTCGTTTTTCTATTCGGGAACGATTAAGTGTGAGCGGGAAATACTCCATGTTTCCCTATTTCATTACCTAATAGAAATTTTTGAGAATTCGGAAACCTGCAAGGAAAAGCTCGCCTACGGTTTACAACTGACTGGATTATCGCAATCTTGCGTTCATTCGATTCAGTCGAACAGAAGGGCAGGGTACCGTTAATTTCGATTGATATTCAGATTCCGGATCCCGAATGTCTCGGTTGATTGATCGGAAATTCGATAGGTGATTTTTTCGGCGACCAACTGGGTCGGGTTTGGGTCGTCGGGACGTTGCTTGATTTTAAGATTGGCGTCCGTCCGAGTAGTGCCTTCCATTGTCAACATATCGGATGCTTCGTTGTAGCTGATTCGATCGGCAAAAGCATCGAGTTTGGCGTTGAAGATGTGGGCATTCCCCGTCGCAATCATCTCATTCGATTTTTTCACTTGATTGCGTCTTTGCCACTGAGCCATTTCCAATCGACTGCAAGTCATCAAAAGCACTTCGTCATTGGCAAGAACTTTGGAATCAGGATCGAAGGTTTCATCGAACCGTTCCGTCGGCGCAAATGCGGTTCGGATGTTTCCTTGAATGACAAGTTCTTTGGTTTGAGAGCTGGCATAGAATTGCCCATCAAAATTAACTTGGACAAATGTTAATCCCGATTTTTTCTGATTACTTGCATCTCCCAGTCTCGAAAATGGATTCTGCAACTGGCTGTTCGAATCTGATTGTTGATGAACCGCCAGTTTGCCAGGCCCATTGGCTTTGATGATTCCTTGATCCGGTTCAATCGTCAGGTCGGGTACAGCGATCACTTGCTGCTCGACCACTTTTCCGCTGGATTTCTGATGCTGAATTTGTACCCGAACGTTCGCTTCGGTTGTCGATTCGGTTGGGCTGAACAGCCGATTTCCAGCTGACAATTGGCTGGCAAAAACAAATTTTTCTGGGCTGATATTGGAAGTTTGGGTCCCGTTGGATTCACTTGTTCGAAGTTCTTCGAACGAAATCGCTTGACTAAGCGAAATGCTCAAGGCCTCGCAGTCAGCGACAAACTCCAATTGATCGAATTCTGCTTTTTCGATCGCGTCCTGGATTGCCGTCATTGAAACTTGGTGTTCGAAGTAAATCTTTGAACCATCAAACATCATGCCCCCTTTCCAGGCAGCAGATAAAGTCTTGAAACTGGCTGAATCATCGGTTGCCTGTGGACGGAATTGGGGTGCTTCGCCAGACTTTCCGTTCATGAACAAGGTGCCGGGGCCGCTTATCCAAATCTTGTTGTTGGATTGATCAAGGTTGATGCTAGTCCCTGAAAGTCTTAGGTCCTTTGATATGACCGTCGCAGGTTGTGAACTTTCCGATAATACTTGCACTCGAAAGTTTTTCTTTTGAGGTTGGGGGACAACTTGGAGTCTGTCGCCTTCAATCACCATCTTGCCATGTTTTCGATCTTCCGAATGAAATTCAACTTGGCCTTCGATTTTTAAATCCTGGAAATTTGCATTTCGATCTGACCCAGATAGCTTTACTTCGACTCGTCGTCCCTGAAATCGAACGGTCGGTCCCGCGGGAACTGAGTCTTCTTCGAAGGTGACTGGGACGACATTGGAATCCAATGTTCGACTGGAGACTAAAGTTCGGGTGGGAGCATTACTCCCGTAGTTGGATCGGGATGACGGTGGTGGTCGCTGAATCCTTCGCATGCCAGGAACCATTTCTTGAGGACCGCGAAACGATGCCCGATGCCGAATGATGGGAGCGGCAAAGCTGGATCTAATTTTCGTTTCGGGCCAAGTGGCGACTAAATATTCTGCCACGCCATTGAGTTTTGGCGAGGTCAATCTAACGTTTTGTTGAGCTACCATTTGGATCGGTTGAAACTTTGGGGTAGAGTCGGAAGAATCGGCCAGATCGAGCGAAACCTGGGAATCCTTCCTCGCCACCAATTCAATCTGCTCAGCTTCGATTTTTGTCTCTTTTCCCATCTGCACGATGGCAGATCCTATTGCAGATAGAATTTGCTGGCCGGGTTGAGCGTTGTCGGATCGTACATCAAATTGATGATCCCATTTCACCATCATGTTTTGTTGGCTTTCACGAGAAAGCCGAATGAATCGTCCGGCGCCTTGGGCCGTCAAATTCCCCAACTCTTGTCCTTCAAGAATCGTATATTCCAATCGGGGAGCCACCAATTGAAATTCGGTGGTTACGAGGAAGGCGTTTAGATCCGCCTGGCGATTGCCAGCAAAAATCTTGTTCTCATTGATCGAATAAGAGATAAACTCCCCCGTGAATCGAGCCCCTTTAGAGGGTGCATTCACAATAGCCGGGTTACCTTCGACAAGGAATCGATTGACCTTCAAGCCACCGACTTTCATACCCTTTAGCCCTTTGGACGGGGCTATATCATTTGTTCCATTGTCAAAATAGAGCGTCAGTTTTTCACACTCAATCGAATCTTGAAAACTGTCTATTTGTTGGACGGTCACGTTTTCCTGAAACGATGCCTGCTGACTTTCAAAATCAAAAACAAAGGGTCCGTCACACCGAATCTCCAACGGCGTATCACTATTTTCAAATAGTCCCTGCGGGCGTTTCGTTGAAGTGTGTCCGACTACATTCAGCGACGATTCTTCGCGGGTAGGCTGGATTCGCAGTTGTTCCAAATGAATCAATTCAATTCGAGCTGCACCAGCAATCGTGGACAGTGATCGAGCCGGGCCGTCGGCAGAATGAGCTAGGTCGATCGCAAGATGCCTTCCCAGACCGCTATGTTTGCCAACTTGAAACTGCACTAACTCGAGTGTGCGGACTTGATTTTTATCAATTTGAACATTGCTGGTTTTAATTCGAAGAGCGTTGTCGGTGGCAGGATGACTTGCCGGTTGAAAAATCTCAACTTCGCCAGGCAGCCTTGCAATTTGCATTCGGGCCTGCCCGCTAATGACGCTGGTAAGTGGTTTGTCAAATTTCAAAATCGCCCCATCCAAGGCCCTTAACAACAACGGTGAATTTTCACGGAGGCTGTTCGAATCTTCGATGTTGGCAGTCAGCATGGTAAACGGCCGGATCGCCAAGTTCCCATCATCCTGTTGTTCGATCGAATCAAAAAAGATGGTCCCCGATTCAAGGATCAGCGTTTTGCAATCGCTTAACTCCCACGCATCACTGGGAAACAAATCAACCAGATGCTCTTTTTCTTGATGAGTTGAATAAATATCAAGTTTTGGGACAGCGATTCGTCGAACGGCCGAACGATCCACATTTCCGACGATGACCGGAACTGCAAATTTCAAATAAAGAGAATAGGAACCAATCGC
>JBCCSJ010000373.1:0-4981 GCA_039200505.1 Planctomycetota bacterium
AAAGGGCCCGCAAAGGTTCAAATATCCCTGAAACGCACATGACGGCTCGTTTTTTGATCGAAGAAGCCGACTGCCGTGGCAGCGAAATCGTTAAATCCAGATTGCCTCAACGCGATGGTTCGGAAGAAAATCGGAAATTCACAAAAAAATTTTATTGCCCTTATTACCCGATATAAAATCAAGAGTGAGGACATGCTTTTTTTGTTTTTTTGTTATTTCGCCGTTTTTGGCGGGAAAAAACGACTAAATAAATTTTGAAAGGAAACTTGACTCTGTTGTCAATGTGAAAATCACCATCTTAAAGTTTAAGGAAGCGTCACAAATTACTTTCAATTTGGTTTTTTCCTCATATACTCAGTTGTGTGTCCTACATGACAGCCCGGACCCATTTATCACTTCCTCAAGTCCGACTGTCAAATCACGGTTTTCTATCATTTCCATACTCTCACATCATCGGAGATTTCATGACAAGATCACGAAGAAATGCATTCACGCTGGTTGAATTGCTTGTCGTCATCGCCATCATCGGCATTCTAATCGGAATGCTACTTCCTGCTGTCCAGCAGGTTCGAGAAGCTGCACGTCGAACCCTGTGCATGAACAACATTCGTCAGATCACTTTGGCGGCTCACAACTATGAGTCTGCACACCAAGAATTGCCTTTCGGCGTTGATCTTCAGGCGGACAGTGTTCAAAACGTCGATCCTTACACAATCACCGACGAATTGTTTGGATGGCAAACTGATCTTTTGAACTTCATGGAGCAAAACAATGCTTATGACGTTCTTGATCCCGGACCGTTCACCATGCTTGAACGAGCTAACGACACTGTTGATGGCACCGCCGTTATCACAGTTCTCCAAACTTCAATCCCAGGGCTTCAGTGTCCTTCGGATACAACCACCGAAGTTTTGAACCGATACCGAGCAGCTAACTCGCCAATTAATAGCATTGCAAAGACTAACTATGTCGCTGCTAACAACATTGGTGTTGTTCACACTGTTCGTCACAGCGGAACCAACGTTCAGCCTCGTGGTTCGTTCAACTCTTTGACACAGGTTCTTCTAGCTGCCATGAAGGACGGAACATCGAACACGATTATCTTTTCTGAGCGTTTGACAGACGGTCGTCGTCTTAAGGACAACTTGGACTTGAATGAAGGTGCTTTGCAGTTCGGGTGCGTTGGAATCAACGATCCTCAAGACTTGACGACTCGCGGTGCACACGACTGTTTGTTCGCTTGTGGCGGTTTGATCAACTACTTCAACGACCAGAATGATGGAAATGTTGGAACCCACGGTGTCTCTTCTGGTCACCCTGGCGGTATTGTTGCTGCTTTCGGAGACGGAGGAGCTAAATTCATCCGAGAAGAAATTCAAAGCTACTACCTAGTTCCTGGCAACTTCTCAGTTCCACCAATCCCACCAACACAAACGATCGACTTCGGCGTTTACGAGCGATTGATCGACCCAGCCGATGGCGAAGTTGTTTCTGCAGAAGATTACAACTAACGGGACATCCCATTTGGATGGTGAACATCTAAACTGAAAATAAAAGGTCACTCTCACGGGTGGCCTTTTTTTGTAGACTAGGCGGTAGCGTTTAATTTTATCGAACGGGCCAAGTATGCATGCCAAACGATTACCCAAGGGTTTCACGCTTGTTGAGTTATTAGTTGTGATTGCGATTATTGGAATCTTGATCGGCATGCTTCTACCGGCAGTCCAACAAGTTCGCGAAGCGGCCCGGCGGATCACATGTGGCAACAATGTAAAGCAAATTGTGTTGGCGACTCTGAACTATGAATCTGCGTTTCAGGTGCTGCCCGCTGGGCTGTCGATCAACGGTGTTCCCGACAACTTACCCGAGGAGAAATTCGGATGGGGCGTCGACACGCTAAACTACATTGAGCAAAACAATCTGTACGATATTCTGGAACCCAAGTCGGGTAGTCTTTTCCAAAGGATCAATGACCCTATCGATGGGCCCGCCGTCGTTGCAGCGCTGAAACAATCGGTCCCGGCTTTTCAGTGCCCCTCCGATACAACAGCTGAAACGCTGAACCGATACCGTGAAGGATCTGCGATTATTGGAACGGTGGATGGATCGGGTAACAGCCAGATGGCGAAATCAAACTACGTCGCCGCCAACAACGTTGGAGTCGTGCATGCATTGCGGCATCCGTTGACAACGGTGCTTCCCAACGGAACATTCAACGGATTCGAACCGACGTTGCTTGCTGCGCTCAAAGACGGAACTTCACAAACGGTTTTGTTTTCGGAAAGACTTACCGATGGAGTTCGATTAAAAGACAATCTCGATTTAAGCGAAGGGGCGCTGCAGTTTGCATCTCGTGGAATTGGAGATCCAGTCCTGTTGGGTGAACCGGGAGCAAATGATGTCTTGTTTGCCGCTGGTGGTTTGATCAATTACTTCAATGATCAAATGGATTCAAACTTGGCTAGTCATGGGACCTCCAGTGGCCACCCGGGTGGCATTCAGATCGGGCTCGGCGACGGATCGATTCGCTTCCTTGCAACAGAAATTGATTCCTTCTACACGATTCAGGGAAATCTAACGGTTCCGCCAAGTCCACCGACCAACCAAGCCGATTACGGCACTTGGGAGCGGTTGATCGCGATCGACGACGGGCAGGTTGTTGAATTCTGACCCGCAATGTTGCTTAAATACCGATCGTGGAAACACCCAGAAAATCGGGAACTGGATTTGAACGACTTTTTCGAATGATTCGTTCAACCACACGCACAATCGTTCCAATCGGCTTTTTCTACGCCAATATTACCGATAAAACAAAGAATAAGAGATGTTCCCATCCGTTGAGTTGACGAATACTTCTTTAGAGGTGTGGACCATCATGGCTCGTCTTATTCCTACCCCTGCGAGAGTGATTTAGATGTCGAACTTCATGAAGAACGTCCAAACGATTAACAGTGCCGCCAGAACGACACTGGTTTTTGCAATGGCCGGTGCGATTGGATACGGCGGCTACTTCGGGTATGAAAATTATATAAAGCCCGGCATTCATGCCAAACAGGCAATTGCCGATTTGGAGGCGTTGGAATCCAAGTACGAGGAACAGGAAGTCGCACTCCAACAATCCAAAGTTGCATTGAACCAATCCAAAGTTGCACTCCAGAAAACTCAACTAGATTTGGAGAAAAGCGAAGAGCAAAACCAACGGCTTGAAACGTCGCTGAAACTCATGAAAGTCGACAAGCGGATTGCCAACGTCACCGTTTTAGAGAAAGGCGAAGACGAAAACGGACAGCCCTATATGCAAGTCAGCTTCGTCGAAGTCAATGAAGAGAACCGGGAAATAGGCTCTCCGAAAATTTATAAGATACTGGGCGAAAAACTTTACATCGACGGCTGGATCGTATCTTTCGAAGACAAGTATGTCGAAAATGCTGACGAATTGAGGAATGCATCTCTTTACGTTTTCAAAAGTATTTATGGGGATGATGAGAAACCCAAATTTGGTCAACGACTCGACGGAGATTCAGGGAACTTCCAACCGCCCGGAATTTATTCCAGCAGTGTCAAAGGAGACTTTGAACAACAGATTTGGAAAGATTTTTGGGATGTGAGTAACGATCGAAATCGCCAGATGGAACTCGGAATCCGAGCAAGTCATGGTCTAGCAGGTTACGTCCGCCCTGAAGAAGGAAAAACTTATCGCGTACACATCCGTTCTAGCGGCGGCATGACGCTACAACCGATCGACGAACCATAACTTGCGTTCCATTCAATACTGCGTTTCCATCTGTTATATGATCAGGCAAGAGTATCGGTGATCTTCCGTCCTGTTGCGCTTAATGGCAACTCTTGAAGTTGTTGCAGTGTTGCCCACTGAAATCCAGATCGATCAAATGGCTGGTTTAATTTGCCAGCTTCCCCGCGGTAACAATCAAGAGTGATGCGATATTTGGTAACGGCGTGTTTGAGTGTTTTGACGTGCGTCAGATCTCCCACGGAAAGACCTGTCATTTCCTTTAAACCGTTTCGTACTTTGTTTAGGTCATCATCGTTCAATCGAAATCGGGGAAAATCCCACAATCCGGCCCACCAATCGCCCGGCAAGCATTTGCGTATCAAGTATCGTTTTTCTGATTCAACAATGACCACCGCTTCTCGCACGGATTCGTATTTCGTTTTTCGACTCGCCGCCGGGATCTGCTGCTGCCTACCTCGAATGCAGGTGGGGCATTGGGATCTGACCGGACAAATCAAGCATTTGGGATTTTTGGGGTGACAGACCTCGCTTCCTAGTTCCATCAACGCTTGATTAAAGTCGCCGACACGATGACGCGGCAGGATCGACTCCGAAAATTTCCACAACAACTTTTGGTTTGCGGATGTTCGAGGGTCGGTTTCCATTTCCATTAACCGAGCGAAAAGTCGAATCGTGTTCCCTTCCAAAATGGGGTGCGACTGATCTTCTGCTATCGAAAGAATTGCACCGGCAGTGTAACGCCCGATTCCCGGCAGAGCCAGAACTTCGTCGAAACTTAGGGGGAATTTACCGTCGTGGTCTTCCACAACCTTTTGCGCAGCGGCGTGCATCTGCCTCGCCCGACGGTAATACCCCAAACCTTCCCATAGCTTGAGAACTTCAGACTGATCAGCGTCGGCAAGATCCGTTACAGTTGGAAATCGTTTGATGAACCGGTCGTAATAACCGACCACCGTTTTGACCTGGGTTTGCTGAAGCATTACCTCTGAGGTCCTAATGCGATACGGATTGTCTAAATCGGGTGATCGTCGCCATGGCAAGTCTCGCCCGTTAGTCCCATACCAATCCTGTAGCTTGGATTGAAATTCATTGAGACTCAACGAGCGAGAAAAAGATTGTAGCCACTGATTAGCAGTCGCCCTCCCCAGTACTCGTGGTGAAGTTACCGGGGAGGGCGATTGGCTTGCGATTACTTTTGACTGCGCAGGCACAAAGATTATGGAAAAT
>JBCCSJ010000374.1:0-4933 GCA_039200505.1 Planctomycetota bacterium
GGATCATTTGAGTTTACTTTCTATTCTCCGATCATAATTTCTTATGATTTTTTCTCCATGGAATATTCTGTGATAGTCCTCGCAACCACCAACATGGTTTTTATGCCAAATTCCTTTGAGTAACCTCGAGTAACCTTAACGCTTTGGAATTCTGGGCTGGCCTTGGTATAGTTTCACGCGGATCTTGCTCCCTTGGTTTCGTTCAGGATAGTGTCGTAAAACCATGTCGTTTGAGAAAGCTTGCTTTGATTTCCATCTTTAAAATACCAAACTTTTCCATACGCTGGCTTTTGATTTTGATTGCCATAGTCGCGATTGGGTTCTCTCTGGGGACTCAGTACGGCATGGGGCGAGCGATTTTTGTCATTGTTGAAAATGAACTGGAATTGAACGAAGATCAGATGGTACAGGGCATGGTCCATTGGACCTACGAGGGGACCGAACACACTCACGATCTCCCGTGGCCGATCTACTGCGAAATCAGAAACGTCCAACGTCCCGAGTTATTGAATCTACGACCGGGGCAATCCTCAACGATCCGTTATCGGGTGGATCCACTGGGGCCGCTCAAAAAAGATGATCCTTTTGAAATGTACATTTCCGGTGTACTCGGAATCGAGTCCAAATTTATTCAGGGACACACGATTCTGGATGACAGAACTCACGTTTTAATTTCGGGAGGCAACTAAATGAATACTTTAGTCGCCAAATCGGCAATGATCTTTTTCAGTTGTGTAATCTACCCTCAGGACGTTTTGCCTCAGGAAAACGCTGACGTTACTAAAGCTCGCATCCAGGTTGAATCAACTCAAGATCGTTACCAAAGATTAGTCCTGCTCGAAAAAAAAGGCAGCGTGAATCTTCGACAAGTGCGGATTGCGGACTTTCGTAGAAAGGCGGCGATCTTGGAACTTTCATCGCTTCTAGACCCGTCACAGGAACAAAAAAACGATCTTGTGATGGCCAAACTGATCTACAAATTTCAGCTCGATGAACTGGCAATGGCCACCCATCTGCACAACAGCGGTTCCTTAAACTCGGCCGAACTTGATCGAGCCCAGACGGCAGCCGAAGTCGCTAAGGTCAATTTGCGGAAATTGCAAACGGAATCAGAATCCCAACAAAAAATGTACTCGGTCAAAGCAGCGAAGTCGAAACTTGACTTGGTTAACAAAGAACTGGCCAATGCTGAAAAACTGGCTAATTCAGGGTCTGTTAGCCGCCAAAAACTACAGCAAGCTAAAATCAATGTCCAAATTGCTGAAGCGGAATACCGCGAAGCAAAGGATGCACTCGGAGCCAAAGCGGTCCGAGTCAAACAATAGCAACTTTTGTGATTCGGTTCATTGATCGGTCAAAAATATAATTCTACGGTTCGTTTTTCAGTAACGGCAGACGTCGATCATGAAGTCGAAACAGTAGGGAACGATATTTTCTCGGCGGCCGTTCATTTAGAGTGACAAACTTGAGCACCTACTGCTTTAACTTGTCTTCAAGAGCTTTGGCTCCCTCTTGAAGGGACTTGCGATCTTCAGGATTGTCCAACGGCTTAAAGATCGTCATTCCAAATCCATCGGGCAAATCTTTGGACAAGGGATCGACCGATTCAATCCAGGGCCAACCAAAGTACCCTTCCCGCATCGTGGTAGCAGCCAAAGGCATTCGAAATCGAGCCATCCCCATCGGTGTTGATGCAATTTCGCGATCCTGATCTTCACCCTGCAAACGATAAACGATTCGGAAGTAGTGCAGAAACATTCCCGTCTGATCGGATGAAATCTCGCGAATGCTGGTTGGCAGTTTTTTTGCCTGCGACTGATCCCACTGTGCGTTCACAAAGATTGCAGTAAAAAAGGTGGTCACAAACGACGCAATCAAAATCAAACTGGCGAAGCTAAATTGCTTAACTCGCCGGCCAATTTGAAGTCGAGGTTTCCAAAAAGGATCACGGACCTGATTCTGATTAACAATTTGATTGACTTGGTTTCGATATCGATGGTGTTTCCATCGCAGAAAAAATCCCCAAACGCCAACCAAGAATGAACCAGCAAGCATGCCCAGCACGATGATTGGATAGTTGGGCCACTCTATGACCAACGGCATTAAGTTTTTGTAGACGTAGAAATTCCAAATACCCACAAGTAAGAAAATGAAAACCATTAGCCAAACTTGCCAACTATCGTTGGTCGGTTCCCGATCAATTTGATGGTCTAGGCTGGCATTTAAAAATGCATAGGGCAGGACAGAATTCGGAAAGTCAGCTGGATCCCATAGGACCGGAATCCAATCGCCAGAATCAAAACTCAAGCCGACCTTTTCGTTTACCGGGATTTCTTCAGAACTGACTTTTACTGCAACCGGTTGACCACCTTCGATCCGCTCCACGGTCAGGTCCACTTGAAAAGCCTTTTGGGATACCTTGCCTTGAACATGTGCTGCTGGGATGAGTTTTACTTCGTTGACTTTGGCCAACCCGGCGGCCGAATTTCGAATCTTTTCGCGGGCTTGGGATGAATTTGTTTTTAAAAAAGCAAATCCGATGGATGCCACGACGAGAACACCGCCCAAAAAAGGCAGATACCTCAACGGTACCACATAAACGGCCGAGTTCTGGACGATCGGCAAAAAGTGGATACCGATCAGGGCTACGCCGAAAAAAAAGAGCGACAATACCCTGACGCGTTCTTGTTTTCCGATAGCTGATTTCCAAAAGGATGCTGGTGTTTTGCGGGGCGCCTCTGTTTGCAGTTCAACCGGCAAGCTTCGTTTTGGAGCTACTTTGACCGGGGATTCGTGATCAGAACTCAATTCTAAATGCCCCTCAAGTACGACTCGATTTGATCAGCGAAAAAGGTTTGGAAAGCACTTCATGAGCCGGTAAACCAATTTTGTATTCTCAATCCGTCACCGGCCAACATAAGGTTCAGTGCTAGACCGAAAGTTTAATTTGGGTACCGTGAGAATGCCAGCTGGCTTCGATGCCAGCCCTTTGGTTGATTGCCGATTGGAAAATAGAGGAAGCACCCAACCGAGTTTCTTCCGGCAGAAAGAACGTACTGCCACCTGTCAAGCGGTAACAAGGAGAACCCAATTTTGATCTTAATGCGTCCGGTTAGATCAGTGAGACCGAACTGCGTTTTACCTCAAATTCGCCTGAGCAAGCCAAAAAAAAGCTCGCAGACGTGGTAGAAAACGACGTCTGCGAGCCTGTTTTAACAAAAAGCGGAGGACACGGGACTCGAACCCGCAATCCCAGAGGGACAATTGATTTCGAATCAACCTGCTAGCCAATTCGCTTATCCTCCGAAGCCCCAATTATTCACGCTGCGTGCTGAATTTCAAGATCCAAGTCGATGAGATTGGATACCCTTCCGTCCTTCGGCACGATGTTGATCGGCAAAAAGGACATTCTGATCCTGAATGTCCTTTGGTAACGCCTTTTTAGTGGTCAATCAGATCGCCAAACTTTTCGATAAGCCAAGCCTAAAATCGAATTTGGATCATCGAACTTCCTGAGCCTAGGGAAAGTCCACTGGCCCCCCAAGATGATCCGAATTGGGGCACTTGCCCCTCCAAAATCATATCATTTGAAATCCGATAGCCCCGCGGGTTTGGACTTCTCACAGGTTTGTATCGCTTTGGTGACCAGCCGAAATTGTCATAGCTCTGAGCGCGACGTCTTCGTTGAATCGAAATGATTCGTGATACATCTTGATGCATTTCCAGAATGCACTGCTCGATTGCAATAAGAAGATGTTTGACGTCACCCGTATTACCGACGATTCGTGAACAGCCACTAGTAGCTTGAGACAACTCGATCCGATCAAACAATGACTCAAGGTTGTAAAATTCATGAGCCAATTCTTTAAGGTCGGCCTGAAGATAGATCAGGTTTCCTTCGAAATGCGTCACCTCATGAATATGCCGAGCCAAACGATTGAGATTCCTCGTACATTGAACCAAAGAACGATATTGAGGCGTGTACCGATAGTGGACGGTTTCGCGAAGTAGTAATCGTGTTTTAGTCTGGATATCTTGCGCCAGTCCATCGACGTGTTGGTAGATATCGGCTTTCGCGTTAGTTTGAAAAACTGCAATCGCAAACAATGTTGCGATGATTGAGAAAGCGGTCTTTCGTTTGGAATGAGCCATCGCTCTTCTCCCAGATACGGGTCCATCGTTGTCAAGCTTCGTTGCTTGAATCTGATAGCCAGACCACGCACGAGCTATGCCAAAATCAGGAATCCACCCCCTAAACAGATAGACTTGATGACGAATTCAGTGAAGTAATTTTGAGATTCGTTTTAAAAGTCAAGAATTGTGCGGAAATCACGGACTTGAATAGGCGAAGACTTTTTCAACAAAAAAACGCCCGAATAATTCGGGCGTAATTTCGTTTCCACACCAATTGTTAACAGCCTCAACCAAAGCTATCCATTTGATCACTATTGTGTCGTTTTGATGACTCAAACCAACAGCAACAAACTTTGTTACGGACCTGGTGCGATCGAGGTTCAACCATTTCAGAATTTTTCACAATCTCAACAAAAGACGTGAATTATCGACGGTACCTTTGCGGGAGTCATGGGGCAAGACTCTTTATCTAAATCGAATTTGATCGGGTTGCTTTCCGTTTCAATAGCAAACGGCAGCCGGCTTTAAGACAACTCTCTTTCAAGATTGAGCCTGGTGAATTCGTTGCCGTGTGCGGCCCCAGCGGCGCCGGCAAAACGACCATGCTCAAAACCTTATTGGGGCTCTATCAACCACAGTCCGGATTGGTGCGAATTGACGGCATAAATCTGCGTCAAATCAATCTCGGCGCATGGCGGCAAAACGTCGGGAGCGCCCTGGAGGTCGCAGACTTCTATCATGGCAGCATATCGCAAAACATCCGCCTGGCAGCACCAGACGCTACCGATACAGAAATCGA
>JBCCSJ010000375.1:0-4901 GCA_039200505.1 Planctomycetota bacterium
AAGGTCACTGATCCATGCGCCCGACTGCCCATGCTGATCGAATTTGGCGATGGGACCTAGAACCAATTTCCCTTTCGCATTCCCGGTCATGGTGCTGAAGCGTTTCCCGGCAACGTAACTTTCCGGGACGGGTTGGCCATGCATTTCAGCCAATCGAGGTTTCCAGTCAAACAGATCGACGTGGGAAGGTGCCCCGTTTTGGATCATGGCAATCACTCGTTTTGCCTTCGGTGCAAAATGAGGCAATCCAGGAATTCCACCCAAAGCTTTGCCTCGGGTCGATGATGGATGAGGAAGTGAATCGTCCGCCAAGCTCGTTTTCGAAAGTAAATTTGCCAATGCGGCGACACCGATTCCGCAAGCGGATCTGCCGAAAAATTGGCGTCGAGTTTGTTGTAACTGAACTTCGTCTACGGATTTCATAGGCTGATTATAACCTTTGGTCGACTGAATTTTGGCGGCCCAATAGATCGAGTCGATCCAATTTTTGAATCGCATCTAGAAAACAATCGCTGGTTTTGATTTCAATCGTCATTCGATGGTTTTCATACGGATGGTTGAGTTCAATTTTTTGAGCGGTTAGCAATAAATTTCGTATTTCAAGTTGCTGCCTAAAAAGCCGATTGTGTCTTCGGTCGCCGTAGGTCGAGTCCCCCACGATCGGGTAGCCCATATGGTTAAAATGCCTGCGAATTTGATGTTTCCTGCCCGTCAGAGGTGAGATTTCGACAAGCGAATAACGACTTTGAGGATACTTTCCAGTGGAGTAGGGAAGGGTCCAGTTTCGCATCGTGCGAAAACGGGTGATTGCTGGTTTTGCCGACTTCAAACGATTCGCTTTTTTGTCCGTGATGCGGTCAAGTTTTTCTTTCAACGGTTCGTCCCAAACCCGACCTGTGGGATGGCCTCTGACGATAGCAAGATACGTTTTTTGAATCTCCTGATTTTCGAATTGCGAACAGAGTTTCCTTGCCGTTTGTGAATTCAAGGCGAAAAGTAAGATTCCCGAAGTTGGCCGATCAAGCCGGTGTACGGGGAACACTTTCTGTTTAAGTTGGTCTCTTAATATCGTCATGGCAAACTGAGTTGCATTGGGATCGATTTTACTTCGATGGACAAGCATCCCGGCCGGTTTATCGACAGCGACCAAAAAGGAATCCTGATAAACAACTTTGAGAAAGTGGGACGGCGACAAATTCATTTTCGGGGCTGGAGAGCTATTGCCGAGTCAATGCTTCATCCAGGTTAAAAACAGCAAGGCAGAGGCTGGACCAACTGGCTAATTCGATCGGGTCAAGTTCACTGGGAGCTATCGACCTTCCATTGGCGATGTATTGTTTTGCCTTTTCCGGGTTAGCAGAAAATGATTGGAGTGTAGCTTCCAGTCCTGATTTCAAAACTGATTTTTCAATTGCCGTTGCGGGCCTTGAAAGGATCCGCCGAAACAAGGCGTCGATTCGATCTTCGTAAGTTTTTTGTTTTGTTATAATGTCGGTCGCAAGAATCCTGGCTGCTTCCACAAACGTGACATCATTGAGGGTATTGAGTGCATGCAGCGGGGTATTGGTCAAGTAGCGGCTGACCGAACAAGTCATTCGGTCCGTGTTGTCAAAAAACATGGTTGGGGCGGCAATCCGTCTCCAGAACGTGTAGATACTTCTGCGATACAGGTCTTCTCCGGATCCGATACGATATTTTTTCTTGCCGAAACTGGCTTCTTCCCACACGCCTTCAGGTTGGTAAGTGTTGACCGGTTTGCCTCCAATTTTGCGAACCAGTTTTCCGCTGGCCGCCAGTGCGTAGTCCCGTAGCATCCAGGATGGCATTCGGTAACGGGGGCTTCGACCCAGCAGCCGATTCTCCGGATCGATCTCTAGCATTTGGGGATTCACTTGACTCGATTGTCGGTAGGTTCGGCTGTTGAGAATCAGTCGAAGAATATGTTTGGTATCCCAGTCGCTCGACTTGAATTCGTGCGATAAATAATCCAGCAATTTGGGATGAGATGGTGGCTCACCCTGAACACCGAAGTCCTCGGTGGTTTTGACCAAACCGACGCCAAAAATTTGAGCCCAAAGTCGGTTGACTGTCACTCGCGAAGTGAGTGGATTGGATTCTGCGAACAACCAGTTGGCCAGTGCCAACCGATCTTTGCCCGCATCATCCCATTGCTTGGCGAAAAGGTCTGGAATGCGTGCAAAGACCTCATTGTCAGGCTCTTCGTAGCTACCCCGATTCAAACGAAACGTTTTTCGATACGGTTTCCGGTCTTTCATGATCATCACTTTGGGAATCGAAAGATCGAGTCGGTTTTTCTTTTCTTCCAAAGTTTTCAGTTGGGAATTTAATTTTCCAAACTGAGCATCGGTCGCGAAAAATGTATCGCGAACGACTTTGTTTTGTTCCTTGTTTCGTTTTTCAGGCCCCAATCGTAACGCTTCAATCAGTCGAGCATTTGGCGGGTCGGAACTTGTGATTTTTTGGGCAGTGTACGAAATTCGAAATCGTCCGATATTGTGATGAGCATGTTTCGATTGATGGTTCAGGTGGATTCGCAGTTCCGAATCTTCGCTGAAAACGACAGGGTACCGTAATTCAAAAATTGCTTGTCTGGGGCTTTGGATTTGTTTTTGATTTGAAAGGACTGCCCAGCCTGATTTCGAGTTGTCGTCAAAGCTGTTGGAGACTTTGTGATGATTCTGTTCGATGTCCGCAATCGCATTAGCAATTTGTAGTTCTGTTACGTCAGTATTTGATTTGATTTCGATTTCAAAATCAGTAAGCACAAAATTACCGCTGTTGCTGCGGGCCAAACCACCCAAAGTCATCGATGGATCAGGCAACACTTCCAGTCGGATAGACTGGATGGTTGTAGCACCCGGTTTTCCGGAAATCGAATAATTATCGTTTGCCGGGTTAGGTCCGTAATTCAATAAAGATCGGTCGCCAAGCTGTTTTAGCTGGGAATGTTCTGCTTGATAAAAATCTGGCTCAAAGACCTTCCAATTCATTTCAGGATTATCTTTTTCAAGAAAGCTTTTTTCCCATTCAGGCTGTTGCTCGGAAAGCTTTTTTGAATGTCGTTCTATCGCTGCTTGGGTGGTGGCAATCGCCTGATTTAGATTCGTCCAGTTTTGATTTTGAACTTGGGTCATCACTGGCAAAATCGGAGCACCCTGTCCTGATTTGTTGCGACCATCGATCGGCGTCTGATTAAAAAAAGCGTACATGCTGTAGTAGTCGTTTTGCGAAAGTTGATCGTATTTATGATCGTGACAGCGGCAACAATTGAACGTCAATCCTAACCAAATCGTGCCCATTGTTTCGGTCATGTCCATGACATAATCGACTCGGTTTTCTTCTGGAATCCTCCCTCCTTCCCCGTTGATGGGGTGGTTTCGACAAAATCCGGTAGCGAGCTTTTGTTCCTTCGTCGCGTTGGGCAACAGATCGCCCGCAAGTTGCCATTTTGAAAATTCATCAAACGGTCGGTTTTGGTTAAAGGAATCAATTACCCAATCTCGCCACGGCCACATCGTTCTTTCGTCATCCTTTTGATATCCGTTGGAATCCGCATAGCGTGACGCGTCGAGCCAACTCCATGCCATTCGTTCTCCGTAAGCATTGGAACTTAGAAAGTGTTCGACCATTTTGGAATAAGCGTCGGGCGACCGATCATTGAGAAAAGCATCCAATTCTGCTGGAGTAGGAGGAAGGCCGGTCAGGTCAATACTGACCCGTCGAATCAGAGTACGCTTATTGGCCTCTGGAGAGAAATCAAGCCCTTTGGCGATCAGTTTTTGTCGCACAAAGTAGTCGATTGACGAATCAGCTTGAGGCTCGATGGACCGAATCGGGCGAAAGGCCCAGTGCTGCTCCCAGTTGGCACCTGACTCGATCCAAACGCGGATTGCTTCAATTTGCTGCGGTGTTAATTTACGATGGGAATCGGGAGGCGGCATTAATTCGTCCGGGTCCTCCGTGATGAGTCTGCGATAAAGCTCGCTTTCTTCAGGTTTTTCCGCAACCACGACCGACCGGATAGCATCGGGAGTGTCCAGCCGCAAATAAGCTTCACGGTAGTTCTCATCCTGCCCATGACAGAAGTAGCAGTTTTCACTCAAAATGGGCTGAATGGACCGACTGAAATCGATCTGATTTTGTCCGCACGCAACGCCGGTTTGCATCTGCAACAAAATCGTTAAGCAGATGATTGGCAGGTAGTGGCACAAGACGGCCGCAAGCGATTGGGAACGATCCATTTCGGACTCAATTCTTGGAAGGCCTGACGAAAACTCGCAATCTTTTCTTGGAATATTGCTGAGCGTTTCCTGAAAAAGTCCAGTCAGTGTTGCTTCCATTTTGGTTGCCAATTCCGAGGTCTGCCTTGGGCCCTTCACTCCAATGGTTGATGGCAAAAAGAGTGAGTCGATTTTTAAAGTCATGAACCTGCATGCTTCCGTATCCATCACTTCGAGATCCAGAGGCGTCTCCAAAGTCAAAAACTTGGTTATTGGCTCCAGGAATCTTTTTCACATTTTTTTGGCCGTAGTTATTAGGCCAAAATTCGATGTTCCCTTTTTCGATTTTTCCTTGTTGCATCCCGTCAATGTTCGAGAAGACTTCGACATCGTCAACTAACTGTTGAAAATGGGCTTTACTTGAAAAGGTTGGAATAGCAATTTGGGAAATGTTGTCAGTAAATGCTTTCATCGAAACAAAGATTTTTTGATTTCCGTAGATTTCTGAATCGAGTTCGACGTAGTATCCGATTCGGTCAAACGAAATGGACTGGCTGGATGCGTCCAGATCGTACGAAAATTGCCGTCCAAGTTTTGAAAGATCCATGTCATAAACAAGTTGGTAATCCTTCTTGATCGGAAGTGTATTTAAAAAATCAA
>JBCCSJ010000376.1:0-4896 GCA_039200505.1 Planctomycetota bacterium
CGCCCAGAAAATCATCCAATTCAGCAATGGCCAGGATTTTCTGTCTTGTGTCTTGATAGTTGTAGTCGACTCGACGGAATTCCAAGTCCAAGCCGTCGAGGACAACGTAGCTACATCGGGGATCGGAATCTCTCGGTTGTCCGACGCTTCCAACATTGATCATCAATTTTTGTTCGCCCAAGGTGTAGCGATTGCTCACCTCGGCCGGCGAATAAAAGCGGAAATTTTCTGTGAAAATGCCCGGCACATGAGTGTGGCCTTGAAAACACCACTTTTGGATGAAGCCAAAGATCCGCTCGATTTTGCGTTGGTTGTATATATCTTCTGGAAAAACGTACTCATTCAAGGGACTGCGAGGAGAGCCATGGACAAAAAGGAAGTCTCCTTCTCGATGAGTCCGAGGCAGTGTTGCCAAAAAATTCCAGCGATCGGTCGCTCCGTTGATCGAAGAGTCTTCCAGTTGGCCCCGAGTCCAAAAGATGGCTTTTTCAGCCCCGCTGCTAAATCCTTCGGGGTCAAACAGGGCCCCGTTGTCGTGATTCCCCAACAGAGTCATTTGAAAGTCGCGGCAGACGTCGATACATTCCCTTGGATTGGGGCCGTAGCCGATAATATCGCCCAGGCAATAAATCTCGGAAATGCCTTGGTCTTCGATGTCAGCTAACACCGCTTTCAGTGCTTCAAGATTGCCGTGAATGTCGCTTAGAATCGCTCGTTTTGACATGGATGGTTTCCAAATGACTCTCTGGCTTGGAAGGCTCTACAACACCCATCATTCGAGTTTGCCAATGAGCTTGTGCCGCCGGATACCCGAAAGTTTAAACCATTTTCGCACGAAGCGGTAACCGGTGCTGATGGATGGCTTTGTAAGATAGAGAAGTCGGTTGGGTTGACGACAGTTTAGCGAGACACTCGATCCAATCAGCGATTCGATTTGAGACGCAACTGCACAATTTCCCATTAGCGACCCGTGAGCAATCGGTCGCCCAACATATCATCCAAGTCGGGGATGTCGCGGATTTTTTCCCTCGTCTTTTGAACATCGTATTCCACTCGGTAATATTGAAGAGCGTCTTCCTCGGTATCGAGCACAACGAAACAAGCGCGGGGGTTTCCATCCCTTGGTTGTCCGACGCTACCAACGTTGATCATTCTTTTGTCGTCACCCAAACGAAAAAAATGGTCGCGTTCTTCTGGGGTGGTGAAAGAACCACTGGCGGTAAATACGCCGGGAATGTGGGTATGACCCTGGAAACAGTTTTTCTCAATCCGGCTCATTAATAGATCCAGAATATCACGCTCGTAAACGGTTTCTGGGAAAACGTATTCATTAGTTGGATCTCTTGGGGAACCGTGAACGAAAAGGTATTCGCCTTCGTCGTGGCGGCGCGGGAGTTCGCCTAAAAAGTCCCACCTTCGGTCCGCTTTTTCGAGATTGAAAGTGTCGTTTTCAAGCTGCTCGCGAGTCCAGAATATCGCCTTCATCGCTACAGGATTGAACCCTTCAGGGTCAAACAGAGCGGCTTGATCATGGTTGCCCAAAATGGTTAATTGGCAGTTTTCGATTACCGTATCCAGGCAAAGGATTGGATCAGGGCCATATCCGATGATGTCGCCCAGACAGATGATTTCGTCGACTTTCAAATCGCCTATTCGACCCAAGACGGCCGTCAGAGCCTCAAAATTTCCGTGGATGTCGCTGATAATTGCCCGCTTCACGTCAAGCTTTCTGGTGTTGGAATTCGATGGGAGGAAGGAATTGGGCCTGGGTCGGATTTCGTTATACTTTTTCGGATATCGGAAAACTGTCTGAATGAAATTCGCGGTTATCCGTTTTATCAAGGAGGTCCTCAGAAGAGATGACGTGCGATCCTCACAACCGAAACAACCCGTCGGACTAAATTGATTGGCGTGGCCCAGTTTAAAACCGATGTGCTTTCGATGCAATCAACTTACGTCGCCATATTGCCCCAAAATTCCTCGATTGAAGGGAAATGCATTGCTAACGCTCGCGATTGATTCCTCGAATAAGTCTGTGTCAGTGGCTCTTTTTGAGGAACAGGCAATGATTTGTAGTCTGCATTCCGCTGATTTTTTAAGTCGGATGAGTTCTGGCGGAACCAACCAGCTTTTTCCTGTTAAAAAACAGCAACGTGGAAAATCAAAACCGAAGCGAGTTTTTTCGCCGGGAGCTTCAATCTTGCTGGCTCCCATGATCGAAGATGTTTTAAAGTCGGTCCAAAAAAAGCCAGCCGCGATCGAACGGATTGCAATTGCCGAAGGTCCAGGTCTATTTACCGGACTTCGAGTTGGCATCGTTACGGCCAAAATGATTGCTTTCTCAAACGGGGCCAACGTAATCGCTGTCAACACTCTGGAAGCCTTGGCTTGGCGGATTTGTCAATCGAAGCCTGATCGTGATCTTGTGATTCGTGCCGTGATCAATGCTCAAAGAGGGCAAGTCTTTTCAGCAACATTTGATTGGAAAAATGGTGAGCTCAAACGCCAGCGTCCCGATAACGTTCTGGACCGCGACTCATTGATCGCATCTTGTAACGCTAATGACTTTGTGGTTGGCAATGGAATCGGTGCGCTCAAATTGGCGGACGAGGTACTCAAACGAGTTACTCTGGTCGACGAGAACTTGTGGGAAACAGATGCCAAATTGATCGGGCAGATCGGGATAGAGAAAGCTGAAAAAGGAGTGATAAGTGATCTCTGGAAACTACAACCGCTTTATTTCAAGCCAAGTTCCGCCGAAGAAGCTCGCCTGAAAGCTCAAAAGGTTGAAGATTGAGGCTTGCCATCTCATAGTTTGATTTTTCGGATGGCTCAAAAGCGGAAACGTCCACGCCAATCCTAGACAATGACCCCTTCCATATGAGTAGCAATCTGTTTCCAAAAACTTCGAGATGAGACTCTCACGCTCGAATCGTTTTGAGATCGGCCCGAATTGGCCTGAATCGAGATTGGCCGGGCATTGATCGGCGGGGATTTTTTTAACCGTCACTTCTCTTGTCAGTTCCACAATCTGACAAATTGGCAATTTAGAATTCCAATCCTGCCCGTTTTCGAACGAAAGAATGCTGGAATGTCTAGTTTCATACCTTGAAGCGGCTCGAAAGGTCCTGCTTACTGGCACGTATTTTGCTGCGTTGGCCTTTTAGCAAATGTCGAACGCAAAAACTGGCCAGTTCGCCTGACCGAACCTTCGCGGCAAAATCGCCGCACAAAGCACGTTTTTGATTGTTTCATTCGTCGAGGAAACATAAATGAAAAGTCGTTTTGAAGATTTTCAATTTGATCATTCTGATCAAACCAAAGTTGAACCCGGGACATTGTTGGTTGCTTCTCCGGCATTGGAAAATACTTCATTCCGCAGGTCGGTTGTTTTGGTTTTGCAGAACAATGAAGAAGGCATTTTTGGTGTCGTTCTCAACCGACGACCTAACGACAAAGTGATGACCGCTTGGCATCAAATCGCGGGTGAAAATGATTCGGCCGAAAAGGTTCTACAGGGCGGACCGATTGGAGGGCCGGTTTTTACGCTGCATACGGATCGTAATTTGGCCGAACATGAAGTTTTCCAAGGCGTTTACGTTTCGAAAGCCAACCGGGACCATCTTGAAATGTTTGATGATCAAAAAACCGAATATCGTGTGGTTTTTGGTTTAGCAGGCTGGAAAAAAGGGCAACTGCAAGAAGAAGTTGAGCAGGGTGTTTGGCTGCCATTGGCTGGTGATCAAACCTTGGTGTTTGACGATCCCGAATTATTGTGGGAAACCAGCCTGATCGAATTCAGCCGCGAGACACTTAAAGACGTTTTGGGCCTATCAGGACTACCTGCTTCGGCATTGGATAATTAAGACCGTTTATCTGGCCAAAACCTCCCAGAAGTGAACATTTAAAGGGCTGAAAAGCGTTTATCTATACCGATCAGCCTTAGCCGAATACGACAATTCGACTTTTTCAACCAACTTCTGGTTCATAATCAAACAAAATGACGATTCCGACCCGTAGAAGTAAAAGGATTCCATTCATTTCACCAATCTGAATCCGGTATCATGGGATAAATAGGAACGGCGTGAAATTGAGTAGATTAAATGATCTGTACTTGGTGCGAACCAAAGCCGACTTTTTTAATTTTGACATTGATCCATAAAACATCATCCATTGGTCCTTTTGAGGGCTGGATGTAGAACTTAACTCATCCTAATTGAGAGATAATTGGAGACGACAATGAACCGCTGGACTCAATCCTTGCCCGTATGGACCGCAGTGATCGCAGTTTTCGCATTCACGCTTGGAGGATGTGCTCCTCCTGAACCAAATGCCGATGGTGGTTCGAGCAGTGCAAGTGATCATGATCACGATCACGGTGACCATGATCACGGAGATCACGATCATGATGGCGATCATGACCATGGTCACGACGATCACGCTCATGACCATCCGCCACACGGACCTAATCATGGACACATTTTTGACTTGGACACCGATGGCCACCAAGGCGAGTGGTGCAAATATCCCGATAACAACGTAATTCGGATGTTTATTCTGGACGCCAAGGGAAAGAAAAACGTGCCAGTCAAAATTGACAGCTTCACCGTACGCCCCAAAGTCGGAGCTGATGAAGAAGAGTTCGTACTTGAACCCGAGGAAGCCAACGAGAACGGTGAAACGGCGACGTATAAGCTTGACGATGAAGACCTCTATCGAGCGATCCCGTTAGGAGTTGACATCGAAATCAAATCAGGTGATCAAACTTGGAAAGGTGAGATCAAAGCTCACAAACCTCTTGATCATTGATCACCGCAAGCTGATTGTTAGATGATAAATTTGGGGGACGTTGATCGTCCCCCGTATTTTTTTTGAAACATGGTGGAAACGATGAGC
>JBCCSJ010000377.1:0-4865 GCA_039200505.1 Planctomycetota bacterium
AGACAAGGATGGTGCGCTGCGTGGTCGTGCGGCATGGGCGCTGGGCGCGCTCAAAGTGTCGACGCCCAAGGTGATCCAGGCCTTACGTGCGGGGTTGTCCGATGAGGAAGGTGTTGTGCGTTTGCATGCGGCTTCTGCGCTGGTGTCGATGGGACAAGCGGCGTTGGAGGCTGTTGGTGCGACACCGCTGGTTCGTGCGTTGCGGGATGCCAATGGCTATGTACGCTTTCATGCGTCGCGTGCGTTGGGGTTTTTGGGCGCAGCTGCGATCGAAGCGATTCCGGATCTGCTAGCGCTCATGATGGACGAAGAGGCTCGCTGTCGGGCTGCTGCAGCAGAGGCGCTTGGTGGGATTGGTGAGCCCAAGCAAAATGTGCTGCGAGCACTTGAGCTGGCGTTGCATGATGAGGAAGACGAAGTGCGTGCTGCGGCTGCGCGCTCTCTCGGCTCTTTTGGGCCGGCGGCTTCGCGAGCGGTCGAAGCACTGCGCAATTCCTTGCGTGATGGGCGAAAATGGTTGCGGATGGCGTCTGCCGAAGCGCTAGGGCTGATGAATCAAGCGGCACACAATGCAATCCCAGAGCTTGCAGAGGCTTTGCACGACGATGCTTGGGGTGTGTGGATGGCAGCATCCGAAGCGTTGCATCAGATCGATCCAGAGGCCCAGGAGATCTGGTCCAGCGCACAGCGTGCACTTGTGCACCCGGACGCCAATCGACGTAGCGCGCTGGCAGATTGTCTTGGTCGGATTGGTGGGACGTCTCGTGAGGTGATCGATGCACTTGGCTCTTTGCTCGAAGACAACAATGTTTGGGTTCGTCGTGATGCGGCTTTTGCGCTCGGAAAACTTGGCGAAGCCTCGGCACCTGCTGTGCCCAGGTTGATCCATGTCTTGCTGCATGATGATGAATGGGTGCAGAGCGCTGCGTTTGATGCGCTGGTGCAGCTTGGACGTGAACACGTAGAGAGTGCCCTTAACGAAGCCATTGCCCTGTCTCCACCTTCGTTTCGGTCGAAGCCGACGGATCAGGAGTTACAAAATCAGCGATCCAATTTGAAAGTTCGCTTTCGATATCGCTGGCGTCAGCATTTCTTCCGACCATACTGCGACCGATTTTTTTGAGATAATGCGCGAATCTGGAAACGCACAACATCGTGTACACCATTGAAGAAATTCGGGCGTTAGTCGACGCCAATGGGTCGTCATATTTTTTTGGTAATTGGATGGATTTGGCCGAATAAAACGCACTATATCCTGTGTCGTAGCAGGAACAGAGTGGAATAAAACCGAGGTCGGTGAGTACTTTTTCGGTTTCATCGGTAATCACAACGTCGGTTGAAATCTTGGGTGAAACCCCAAAGGCATCCGTCGCATTGTATTCAATTGGAAGGTCCTGGATCACACCTCCGCCGTCGTCATTACGCTGGACGCCGCGGATGTCCGTCAACCAACTGGTGCGGCAGAAGGATCGAATCACAACGCCTCCGAACGCAAAAGCAGCTCCACCCCATAAATATTTGCTGGTATCGACACCCCGGACGTCTTCTTCAAATCCAAAACTGTTTAACTTGCTGGGAGATTCGCCTCGTCGTTGTAGTTCTCTGGCCAGTGATGGGTCGGGGCGATTTGCGTAGGGCAATCGCATCAATGTCTTTGGCATCGCCAGGCCCAAAAACCGGGCGTCTTCTTTCTGGCATAAACTTTTCCAGCGAATTGCACTGGGCCCACGAAAAACGTCGCTTAAATCTTGAACTTCTTCGAGTTCACCAAAGTCTGCCAGTTCAAAAAGTTCAGGCGAAGCGTTGGCAATGAAGGGGCAGAATGCCGAAGCACAGACTTCGGAGATACTACTTAGAATCGAAAAATCGTCTTGGTGATGCCCAGGTGTTCCCGGAGGCTTGATTTCGTAGTCACCGATCAAAAGACCGAACGGTTCGCCGCCGGCCTGCCCGAATTCTTCTTCGTAAATTTTGTAGAAGAGGGAACTTTGCTCAAGGTCAAAAGCTGATTCGAAATCCTTTTCAATTTCTTTCCAACTGATATCTAGTAGCTTGATTTTGACCTGTGCACCAACAGGCCCCTGTTCGCGCAGCATCATGTTGTGAAGATATTTTAGGCCGCACCAAGACGCTTCCAATTTTTGGAACCGGGGATGGTGAATGATTGCATTAAGCTGTTTATTGATCAGTTCATCGATCAAACCCACATCGCGATTGAGAGCGATTGCGATGTTTTCCGCTGAGTCTCGATTCGGTGTGATTTGACGTCCCATCCAAATTTCTATCGCTTGGCCAGTATTTTGTGATTGAAGAAACTGAGCCAGTTGATTGCTGTAACCAAGTTTTGGGTCGCTTTGACTGGATAGAACCGTATCCAGCAACGATGGCGGGGAGACATCGGTCGAGTTTGACGCACCGGGGGCGGCAAATTCAATCAATTCCGATTCCGGATTGGACGGGAATCCCTCGCTCTGTGACATCGAAATCGTTTGGTTTTAGGAAGCAGAAAATAGAAGGGGCAATGAAGCCGCCGAAAACAAGGCAAAAAAATGGCTTGCCTGAAATTCAGGCAAGCCAAAGCGTGATTCAAAAGGGAGGTTACTGACCACCGGGAATCTTGGCCACCATCCTGAGCGAGGCCGTTAGTTCTTCCATTTGTAACCAAGGTCTCAAGTGGGCTACGGCATTGTAGGCACCTGATTTGCCTTTGATCGGTTCCACCGAAATCGACGCTTCCCTCAACGGATATCGTGCTCGTTGGTCACCTTCGGCTGTATCGCTGACGTAATCGGTGATCCAGTTAGACAGTTCTTTCTGAAGATCTTCGGCTTCTTTGAAACTACCGATCCAGTCGCGTGCAATCGACTTCAGGTAGTGGGCAAATCTGGCTGAGGCCATGATGTAAGGCAAGCGGGCAGAGATTTGGGCATTTTCGGACGCTTCCTTTCCACCTTTGCCGGCATACTCTTTTGCTTTCTGAGCCGATTGTCCCCCCATGAATACAGCAAAGTCGGTGTTTTTGTAGTGGACTAATGGAAGGAACCCGCAGTGACCAAGTTCTGCTTCTAGGCGGTCGCCAATCGCAATCTCAGTCGGACATTTGAGGTCCAGATCCCCTTCGTCAGTTTTAAAGATATACGCGGGCAACCCTTCCACTTTCCCGCCATTTTGCATCCCGCGAATGGCAGTGCAAAATCCAGTTTGCGAGTAGGCGTCGGTCAGTCGAGCTCCCAGCACGTAAGCGGTGCTCATCCAGCAGAATTCGTCGTGACCCGCTTCGGTCGGTTTCCCGTCGGGTCCCAGCGCTAGTTCTTGAAAATTCAAAATCGATTCGTCGACCTTTTTACCACCCTCGCCATACGGTAATCGAGCTAGGGTTCTTGGCATGGTCAAAGCGACGTATCGCGAATCTTCGCTGTCGCGGAAGCTTTTCCATTTCGCATATTCAACACCGTCAAACGTGTCCAGCAGATTTCCCTTGCGGTCGACGTTGGCCAGTTCGCCCCAGTCATCTAATTGCAACAGTTTATGCGACGCCGATGTCAGGAACGGGCAAAAAGAAGCCGCCGAAACGTGCGACATTTGTTCCAGCAAAAACAGATCTTCGGGGTCATTCTCGAATTCAAAATCACCGATAACGGCACCGTAAGGTTGACCTCCGGCCATATCGAATTGGTCGGAATAAAGCTTATTCCAAACACAACTCGCTTCGATATTATCTTCGAGATCCTTAATCAGTTCTTTTTTACGAACATCGAGGACTTTGATCTTTAAATCGGGGCCAGTCAGCGAATTGGAGATCAAGTATTTTAATCCTCGCCAACTCCCTTCGAGTTTTTGAAATTTGTCATGGTGAATGACTTTGGCAAGTTGCTCGGACACCTTCAAATCAATTTTGTCGATGGCAGTTTTCAGCGACCGAGTCACATTTTTGTCGTAAGTCAATGAACCCTGCAGAGCTTGCTCGGTCAACGACTTGATCATTTCTGTGGCGTAATCGGGTTCGGTCTGTTTCGTGTTGCTGAGAACCTGGTCGAGGATACTGCCACTCTCGGTGGTGGTCGAAGTCACTTCAGATTTTTGTTCACCTGAACTCATTGTCTCTCCAGTTTGATTGATGAATGTAAGGTTAGATATCTATCGGGCCAGTTTGATCAGGCATCTTCTGAAGGTGCTTCGGAACCGCCATCGTCTCCAGAACCAGAAGCCCCTCCGCTTGGAAGTCCTAATTCGGCCGCCAATTTGTCTCGATCTTCTTCGTTTTGAAGAACGGTCTCCAAGAGTGATTCGAGGTCCTTGCTGCGGTCAACTTTTCCGATCAGGTCGCGAAGTTTCGAACGCGTATCTAAAAGTGATTTTAGGGCAGGTATTTGTTTAGCCACGTTGGTTGGATCAAAATCTTCCATCGACTCAAATTTTAGATCGACAGCCAATTCGTCGGACCCATCGCCGAGAGTGTTTTCAACTCGGAACTGAAGACCCGGTTTCATCTTTCGAAGTACATCATCAAAGTTGTTTCGATCGATCTGGGTGAAGCTGCGGTCGTCCAATGATTTGATTTCACCAGTCGGGTCACCCGAAAAGTCACCCATGACGCCCACGACGAAAGGCAAATCCACTTTGATAGCAGCATCACCAGTTTCTACTTCGTACTTGATATGGACTCGCGGCTTGCGAAATCTTTCAATTTTTTGCTGATGACTTTCACTCATACTCTCAAAACCTGTAAGTTGAAGTTGATCCTGTTTGGATTGAAAAAGAGTAGCGATCTAAATGCTACCTAACAAAAATCAGCAATCCGACTATTTGTAACGGTCTCACCGCCGTCGAAAAAGGACGCGATTGCCTAAAAAAAGAACGTCCGC
>JBCCSJ010000378.1:0-4843 GCA_039200505.1 Planctomycetota bacterium
AGTTTGAAACTTGGTGGCGTTTAGCGATTCCTGACGACGGTAAAGTCGTCGGCGAATATTAAAAAAGATTCGATGAAACACCTCTCGGAAGTTATTCCATTGAACAATTTTAAACGTCATGACGTGGATGTGGATTTATTTCATTGGTTCACTATTGGATTTGGCATACGGCGAAATGTCGTACTCAGTCTATTCCTGTCGCTATTTGTTTTGAGCATGGGATGCTCGTCGGATGACGAGGTCCGATTGCCTACAGCGGAGGTTTCTGGAAACTTAACCGTTAACGGAAAACCGGAAGCGGGCGTCGTGTTACAACTGATTCCTCTTGCCGAAGATGAATTATCGAAAACAACATTGAAGCCTGGAGCCCGCACCGATGCCAATGGGGATTACAGTTTTATGACCCATCAAGTCGGAGACGGGGTGCCTAGTGGCAAGTTTAAATTGGTGATGCTATGGCCGCCAAAAGATGATGGCATGCCAGACCTTGAAAATCTGCCTCGGAAGCGTCCTAAAGAAAGAAATGGTCCTCCGGACAGGTTTCAATGGGAATTTTTTGACCCATCAAAGTCCGAGTATGAAGTGGTGGTCGATGGACAAAAACAGACGTTGGAGCAAATTGATCTTAAGTGGGACCCAAACTAATTCACCAGGATGCTGCCGGCAAATCTTCCAAAAAGAATTCGAGGAGACTTCCTAAACGGACGCTCAATCGAATTATCTGGCGTTGGCATTTTTGGGCTGGATTGATCGCAACTCCGGTTTTGATGATTGCTTCATTGACCGGTGGGATTTACATCTTTCAGCCTGAAATCGAACAGATTTTATTTCCCGAAATTTTGAATTCCAAAGGTGATTCGGAGAATCTCACCTTCCAACAAATGGTCGACAAGGTAGTCGAACACGAAGGTGTGGGATGGGAGCCGGCTATCCTGTTTATCGACGACCAACGAAAAAACGCCAATCGTTCTGTCTTCCTTCGCGGCGAAAATCACCAGCATAAAACGGTCTACATCGATCCTTACGACGGGGAAATACTGGGACAGATTCCAGAGCCTAATTTTTTGACGGTGGTTTTACGGATTCATCGTAATCTTTTTGCCGGAATGATCGGTCGGGTATTCATGGAACTGACGACCAGCTGGATGATTGTGCTAGTCGCCTCTGGCGTTTGGCTTTGGTGGCCAGCAAGCTTTAAAAAGCTGAAAGGAGTTCTGATCCCAAGGCTCGATGCTGGAAAATATACCGTCGCCCGAGACCTGCACTCGTTACCTGGTTTGTTTTTGTTTCCGATCGCTTTGGTCATTGGAATAACAGGTCTACTTTACTCATTGGTTTGGGGCACGACTTTTATTCTGACCGGTTTTTTTTCCGGGGCTTTTGATATTGAGGCCAAGCCACCGAAGTCGATGATTCCATCGGAACAAGTCGCGAAAAATCAGTCGTTGACTGCCGACGAAATTTACCAGATCGCACTTGAAAAAAAGATGCCGCTGGAACGGGTCAATCTTCACCTGCCTGTTTCCGAAGACGATGCTTGGTCGGTTCGTTCCAGTGCTGGTTATGGTCCAAGCGTGGAACAGATTCTGTTTTTGGATCGCTACTCAGGTGAAACAATTTTCCACTCAATGCTGTCGGAAATTCCCTCGATGGCCCAGTGGACGCAGTGGAATTATCCGCTCCACGTTGGGTCGGTACTGGGGTGGTTTTCGAAACCGATTTGGCTGTTAGCCTGTCTGGTTTTATTTTCATTACCTGTTTCAGGGATTTGGATGTGGCTTTCGCGGCGTCGGAAAGGTAAGACGGGATTCCCCAAAAAATATGACAAAAAGTTGCCCCGCTGGCTGATTTTGACGATTGCGATTGTCGCCATTGGTTTGCCCATGGTCGGCGTAAGCTTATTGGTTGTTGCGATCAATGATTTCATTGCCACTCGCAAATGGTTTCGTCGCCGGTTGTCCTCGGAAGGTATTGCATGAGTTTGAAAGTCAATGGCATTTGTCAGACTTATCCTGGCGACATCAAGGCCCTTCAAGATGTTGATTTGGAACTATCGACAGGTTTATTTGGTTTGTTGGGTCCCAATGGAGCCGGCAAATCTACGTTGATGCGGATTCTGGCAACCCTTCAATTGCCCGCCAAAGGTTCGATCGAGCTCGATGGCACTAATCTCTTAAAATCGCCTAAGAAAATTCGAAAGGTCATCGGCTACTTGCCTCAGGAATTCGGAGTTTACCCCAGGGTGACCGCTCGGGAATTGCTAAGTTATTTTGCCAGCCTCAAAGGAATTTCAGCCAAGGAGAGATCGGTCGAAGTCAATGAGAAAATTGAGCTTGTCGATTTAGGCAGGGCCGCTGATCGCCGCCTTGGAACTTATTCGGGGGGGATGAAACAGCGAGTTGGAATAGCCGCAGCTTTAATCGGTTCTCCCCGGCTTCTTATTGTTGATGAACCTACCGCTGGTCTTGATCCATTAGAAAGACGAAAATTTCAATTGCTGCTTTCCAAAGCGGCCGAAAAATCTGTTGTGATCATTTCATCGCACATCGTCGATGACATCGCTGATTTATGTGATCGGCTTGCAATTTTATACAACGGCAGGATTGTGAGTAACGGATGTCCGGACAAGTTATTGTCCGAACTGGACGGAAAAGTGTGGGAAGTATTCGCCGATTTTCATCAACTGGATTCTTACCATCAATCGCACAAAGTTCTTTCTTGGCAACCTTTTCGAGGCCAGCTCAAAATTCGACTACTTAGCGACCACCAGCCGGTTAATTTAAAGGATGCAAGTTTAACCAAGCCTCACTTGGAGGATTTGTACGCACTTCATACCCAGGCTTAAGGTGACCCTGTGGAATTTGTTGAACAAGTCAAATTGGAGTGGCGGATTCAGCTTCGGCGACCTTTTGTTTGGTTTTGCCTTTTCGGATTTTTTGCAATCGCATGGAGTGACACTTTTCAGGCAGGTTTGCAGGGGAACGGAAACCTATGGATCAATGGTGCGGCGGCAATCTGCAATCGAGCAATCATTTATAGCTTGCTAGGGGTGATCGCGGTCGTTGGAATCATGGCGGACCCATTTGTGCGAGATACCAGGCAAGGGGTGGATGGGTTGGTCCTTGCCAAGACCGGAAATCCATTGACGTTAGGGCTGGCTCGTTTTGTCGCATCTTTTTCGATACTGTGTGCAACGACGTGTGGAATTGCTCTCGGAATGATAATGGGAGCGATGGCCCCGGGGATACCCGCGGAATCGGTTGGCCCGTTGGTGTGGACTCATTACGGGTTCGCGATCGCGATTCTGATTTTGCCAAATTATTTGTTAATTTCGGCTCTTGTTTATTGGGTCGCCAGCCGGTCCAAAAGCAGTGCATTGGCTTTCTTGACCGGTGGACTGACGATCGCCTGTTGGGTAACCTTCAAAATGCTGCTGGGAAGAGATGTTTACCGGCAGGATTGGTTTGCCGTCTTTGCAATATTGGACCCATTTGCATCCATTGCATCCTCAGAGTATCTAATCAAGATGACGGTGGCCCAGCAGAACGAGCAGTTCGTTCCTTTTGCAGGTCTGTTGCTATGGAACCGGCTGAGCTGGGTGGGGTTGGCTGTGGGAGGCATCATTCTAACGACATTCATTTTTCCAATTCGGCAACGTTTGCTGGCGAGCAAAACTCGAAAACGAAATTCACAACGGGAATCCGATTCTAGGGCTATTGATGCCGTGGGGTCGTTTAAGCAATCCCAACAGATACGCCGGCGATCCAGTATCGGATCAGATTTTTGGCATATCTTTTGTTTCGACTTTCGAAGAGTGATTCGATTTCCTGCGACTTGGATCACGTTATTGATGCTGGGAATCTGCCTTTGGTGGGCGGCAGCCAGTGCCGTCACTTACCAGTTTTCTCTGCCAAGTACTGACCTTTTGATTCACAACACCAACTACTATTTTGACAAAACGCTGATCTTGGCACTGGCTTGGATAGCATCAGAATTGATCGCCGCAGATCGCGAGCTAAACACACTCGAGGCAGTCGACAGCCAACCCTTTTCCAGCGTAGCTCGATATTTAGCCAAGACAGCGGTGATGATCTGCGTAGTTTTCGTGTTTTGGATTTTTGCAATTGGAATCAATATCAGCTACCAGTTTTATTCAGGCTATTACGAATTCGAGTTGTCGCTATATCTGCTTGATAGTCTGGTATTCAAGATGCCTTATTACTTTTTCATGGCTCTGTTGGCTATCAGTGTCCAATCCATTTTCAACAATCGGTGGATCGGATTGAGCGTTACATTGCTGATTTATGTCCTCGAAGTGCTGCTCACAGCCGTTGGCATCATTCATCCCATTTTTTTGTTTGGTCGAGTAAGCCATTTTTGGTATTCGAACATGGACGGTTATGGGCATTTTTGGCCGTCCCATTTTTGGATGCTGGGTCATTGGTTGCTAGGTTCTATTCTCGTTTGGCAGATTGGGTTGGCGTGTCAGTCTCGGGGCACCCACTCGCCAACTTCGTACCAATTGTTTCGCAGTCGCTTGCACGGAACTCGAAGCTTGGCACTTTTTTTTAATGCGGTCGCCTTTTTGATTTTGGGCGGAGTCATCTGGTATTTGTCTGGCCAGCATGCCGGTTGGCCGCCGATCAGCACTGATCGGATGAAAGCAACTATCGAGAAAGCTTACGGAGATGATTGGCGAAATCAGAATCAGCCCGTTATCGACAACATTGAAATTGAAATCGACTTGTATCCCGCAATGCGTCAGTTTTCCGGTTCCGGTTCGTACCGAGTCAAAAATGTTGGCAATACCAGTATTGATCGAGTGTTGGTGATCATGCATCCA
>JBCCSJ010000379.1:0-4815 GCA_039200505.1 Planctomycetota bacterium
CTCAATTCTCTGGTTAAATCGAGAATGTGTGGTCTTGGAAAGCAACATTTTATGGACCCTGAACGCGCTCGCATCCAAGCCGACCTTTCCGGTCAACTTGAAGGAACGGTGCGCTGCGACGACATGTTCCTTCAGTTGTATTCCAGCGACGCGAGTATCTATGAGATTAAACCGCTCGGCATCGTTCGACCCGCCAGTGTCGAGGATGTCGTATTTTGTGTTCGGTATGCCGAAGAAAATCAAATACCGATCATCCCTCGGGGTGCTGGAAGCAACGTAGCCGGTGCCTGCGTGGGCCGTGGCTTGATTCTTGATTTTTCATATTCCATGAGGAAGGTCGAGGCAGTCGGACGAGACTCAGTCACCGTTCAGCCGGGCGTGGTCGTCGGCGACATCAATCGACAGCTCAAATCTCACGGCCAAATGTTTGGGCCCGACCCGGCGACCCGCAATGTTACGACTATCGGTGGCACCTTATCAATGAACAATACCGGAAGCCATTGGGTCAGCTATGGAGCACCCCGAGATCAGGTATTGAAACTTCAAGTTGTTGTTTCCGGCGGCGAGGTAGTTGAGTTTGACTCCTGTCAAAACATTGCTGCCACCGACGCTCAACCGTTATTAAGAGCTCAGCTTTACGCTGGAAAAATCAAAAGAATCCTGACACGCAACCAGGATCGGATCGATCAACATCGACCAAAAACACTGCAAAATCAAGCAGGCTACAACGTATTTGATTTACAACAGGATAAACAAATTGACCTGACTCGATTGTTTGTCGGTAGTGAAGGAACTCTCGGAATCATTACCGAAGCGACACTACGAACGATTCCCATCCCCAAACATCGGGGAGTCTGTCTTCTTTATTTTTATCGACTTGAAGATGCCGCCAAAGCTGCGGTGGACATTGGTAAAATGGGCGTATCGGCTTGTGATTTGATCGATCGCCGTTTGATGTCGTTGGCTCGGGAAACTCGCATTGAATTTCAAAGACTGATCCCAAACGACGCTGAAGCCATGTTGCTGGTTGAATTTCAGGCCAGCGATCATCTATCGCTGCAACTGAAATTGGACCAAATGGTTCAGCGGATCCATCGACGAAAAAAACTTGCCTTCAATTTTCGGCACACCACCCAGCAAGAACAGCGGGATCTTTACTGGCGAATTATTCGTCGAATCGTCCCTTCGCTTTACCGATTAAGAGGTGATCTCCGAGCGATTCCGTTTGTCGAAGATATCGCCATTCCGCCCGAAAAATTACCGCTATTTTTGAACGAAATTCATTCGATCCTGAACCAAAACGAGGTTACTGCCAGCGTCCTTGCCCACACGCCGCAAGGAACCATTCACATTCGACCCTTCATGAGTCTTTCTAACAAAGAAGAAGTCAGCCGAATGCAACGCTTGGCTTCCCAGCTGTTCGAAAAAGTGATCGAGTTTGACGGTTCGGTGAGCGGAGCACACGGCGACGGACTTAGTCGGACGTGGTTTTTAAGGCGACAATACGGAAAACTTTACAACGTTTTTGGAGAAGTCAAACAAGTTTTCGATCCGACAGCCATTTTCAATCCGGGTAAGATTGTCGGTCACCCGTTTTATGGACTAGGAGATAACATTCGCCCGGTCAACGTGGCGTATTCCGCCAAATTTGAATTGACCTCAACGGATACATCCACATCAGGTGGTGATACCCGATCGAGCGGCAATTTCTGGCGGCAATCAGAAACTGAGTCTCGGCTCGGTAATCTAGCAGGCACCATTGCCGACTTACATCCGGAATCGGCTGTCGCCACCGCTCCTGCGTCACCCGCTACTCTTAACATCATTGAACCGGAACTGAATTGGGACATTGAAGACATGGCGGTCGCCGCCCGCAATTGCAATGGTTGTGGCCGATGTCGTTCGGGGAATCCAAACGAACGAACTTGCCCGGTTTTTCGGATCGCACCTCGCGAAGAAGCCTCTCCACGGGCGAAAGCGAATCTCATTCGCGGAATCATTACCGGCGTTTTAGATCCCAAAGTAATTTCACAGGACGAGTTTAAGGACATCGCTGATCTTTGCGTGAATTGCCATCAATGCCGGTTCGAATGTCCTGCAAGCGTTGACATTCCGAAATTGATGGTAGAAACAAAAGCTCAATACTACGCCACCAACGGGATGAAATTATCCGACTGGATTTTAACTCGGCTGGATTGGATGTATGAACTAGCTGGCCGATTCCCTTCTACGACCAATCGAATGTTAAAAAGCCGGTTTTGGCGATGGGTTCTGGACCGACTCGTTGGCATTTCACAGGGTCGAAAATTGCCCCTTTTTTCCAAAACAACATTCGCTCGCTGGGCGGCAAGAAAAAAGATGAACCGACCGCTTCGAAAACAATCCAGACGAGTGGTCTATTTTGTTGACGCATTCGCTAACTGGAATGATATCGAATTGGCACAATCATTTGTTAAAGTGCTCGCGCACAACGGAATCGACGTTGTCGTTCCGCCTTCGCAAAGTATTTCAGGGATGTCATTGATCTGCGAAGGCGTGGTCAATCGAGCGAAACGACTTGCGCTGCGTAACGTCGAAATGTTAGCCGAATGGGTGCGGCAAGGTTATCAAGTGGTGTGCACCGAACCATCGGCGGCATTGGCAATTCGACACGAATACTTAAATTTGATCGAAGAAAAAGATGCAAGGTTAGTGGCGGAAAATACGACCGACGCGATGACTTACCTTTCACATCTCCATTCGTCTGGAGACTTGGAATTAGATTTTAAGCCGCTCAATGCTACGCTTGGCTATCATCTACCATGCCATCAAAGGGCATTGGGCAGCGAAGTTCCGGCGGTAAAACTACTAAACCTGGTTCCGGGGCTCAAAGTGACCATGATCGAAAAAGGGTGCAGTGGGATGGCAGGTACATTTGGGATCAAGCGGAAAAATTACCTCAAGAGTTTGAAAATGGGATTTCCGTTGATCAATGCTATGCGAGAAACCGATATCATTGCTGGCGCAACGGAATGCAGCACCTGTAAAATGCAGATGGAACAAGGAACGACCAAACCAACTATCCACCCCGTCAAGATTCTGGCCAAGGCATACGGTTTGATGCCCGAACTGGATGATCTTTTCCATCGAAGGTCAGGGGACGTTTTTATCTCATGAATATCAAAGTACAACTTTTCGCCGAAGCCCGAGAATTCGCGGGGGCACTCGAACTGGAATTCGATCTGGAGTTGGGATCCACTGTTTTGGACCTCAAAGACAAATTGATCCGAGACTATCCGCAACTGGAATCGCTTATCCAGCGTTCCAGTTTTGCCCTGAATGACGATTACGGAACTGACGAATCAGAAATAACTGAAGGAACCGAACTTGCTATGATCCCTCCTGTCAGCGGAGGGTGAGCGTTGATCGAAATTGTAGATACAAAAATTGACGTCGAAGCCGTCAGAAAATCAGTCGAGTCCCAGATCTGTGGCGCGGCGGTTCTATTTACCGGCTCGACAAGGCGATTTACCTGCGGCCGAGAAACCGAAAAATTATTTTACGAATGTTATCCATCGATGGCTTTGGCCAAGATGAGGGAACTGCACCAGATCGCTTGCCAACGCTGGGACATCCATGCCTGTTCAATAGTGCATCGCATCGGCGAAGTGGATCTAGGCGAGGTAAGTATCGCAGTGGCAACTAGCAGTCCTCACCGCAAAAATTCGTTTGAGTCGGCTCAATGGTTGATTGATACCCTCAAAAAGACCGTTCCGATTTGGAAAAAGGAAATCTGGACTGACGGTTCGACTGAATGGGTTCATCCGGATAACAACAGCCCCCAACAGCCCATGTAGGGTTTTTTTTCGTGACTATCCTGGGCCAAAGTCCCTCGCCTTTCCAACGCGAATTCGGCAAACTTAACACCGCTAAGCCCATGTCAAAGACGCATATCCGCCAACCATGTTTCCCCTCGCCAGTACGTCCGATTACGATTGGGATAGGCGTCTGCATGCTTGCTACTACAACCTGATCGTTATTCAAAAGCGGGCAGATCGGAGTCTCAGACTTACTCAGCCACCCCGCCCCTATGCGGATTTGCGGCTCCATTTGAGGTTCATTTTTGGGGTTACGAATGGGAGAACTTAACTGGCCACTGACAGTCAGGTTCAAGCCCGAGAAAAAGACTTGGAATTTAAAATCGTTTGACACAAATTGAACAAGCAACTCATTAAGCGTACTCAATGGAATAGATAGTCTTATCAGTGTAGAATCAGGGATGATTGAACCGTCCGAAAAATCTAATTTGAGGAAAGCGACGCACGAGATTTTTGCCCAACATTCCAAATTGGACCGCTGAGGTTGAGTGTTTGCGTTAGAAGGTCATCGATCGTTGGCCCCATCTCATCAACCTATTCAGTTCATTGGAAGCAACCTGATCACCGGATCAACTAACGTAGGAATTATTTATCGCTTAATTGCCGCAGCCAACAAGTTCATAAGGCAACTGAACCGTTTATGACTTTTGAAGTCGACAACACGAATTTCACTTCATTGCGTGATCGGTTTGGGCGAATCCATACGAGCGTCAGAGTGAGCGTCACCGATCGCTGTAACATTCGCTGCTTTTATTGCATGCCTGAAAAAGTTCAGTTCATGCCCCGCAAAGAAGTTCTTTCATACGAAGAGATCGTTCGAGTGATTTCAATACTCGCACGGCTCGGAATCAACCAGGTCAGAATTACTGGTGGTGAGCCATTAGTACGTTCAAATATCTGGAAATTGATCCAGCAAATTCGCAGTATCGGCATGATCGAGGACATCGGTTTGACGACC
>JBCCSJ010000380.1:0-4799 GCA_039200505.1 Planctomycetota bacterium
CGCCAGAATCTAATTTGTGGTCGGAGCCCCGTAAAAAAATCTAATACTCTTTCATAAAAATAATTAAAAAAACTCGACTCGGTTTGGTGTTTGTTTGTGGTGGCCCGATTACGCACCCTGGATTCACCCTCAAGATATTTCCATTGCCGAGGCTTTCATCCCAAGTTCGCGGGTGTTCCGAAAAGATTTGTGCGACAACGTTTCCGATCAAAAACTCGGTTACGTCAAATTGACCTACGGTTCAGTCTCCTTTCGAGTCGAGGCGGCGATCTGGATGGAAATTAAAAGCGAGGGATTTGAGATTTCGGACTTCGTCGAAATCAACTCGCAATTCGGAAAACGATCCGCACGGGTTGCCGAAATCGTTGAGATGCAGTGGAACAGGCACAAAAGAAGAATTGAATATGTTCTTCAGGCCAGCGAGACACGCTTGCCAAATCGTTTTTTAAGATCCGACCTTCGCCCCGCCGTCAGGCTGGGACGTCATCTTTCCACACGGGAACTGGCATTGGTTCAACGAATCAACTGAAACTTTTAACCCGCAACGAGGGGAAGCACAGAAGAAAATACGTATTGGAATTTAGAACAAACGGGTTGTACCGCAACAGACACAGCGAGTTGGCCTGATTACGAAGATCAATCCAAACGTAAGGACGATTAAAAATCCAAAAAGGAACGGCTGAATGCGAATGTCATGGTGATAGTCCTCTCTCCAGCATGATCGACAATGCTTTACCCTCACCTTTGAACTGGGCGTTAATTCGTTGGGATCTATTTGGGCTATTTTGACCTGCGGCATTTCAGGACCTCTAGAGATCTAACTAAAAGATGCTACCGGCAAACTCGGATGAGATTGGATCTTTGCCGGACTAGCTACGACTTATTTTTTTTTGGGACGTCCGCCGACGTCGCTATTTTCGTGTCGTCCGCAACTTCGTCAAATCTTGAATTTTGCTTACCAGATTCACGGCGGGAAATACTCTCAAGCAGTGTGAATTACCCAACCGGTAAACTTTAAAATAGCTTGGCTAGTGGATGGTCAAGAATTGTCAGCAACGAATTTCGAGGTTTAGCCGTTCGGCGATTGTTAACCGTTTTCGCAAACTACGAAGACTCGTTCGACCGACCTTAGCCTGAAACAGGGATTCTGCACTCTGGAAAATCATCAATTCTTTGGGGCAACCAATGGGATTCACCCAGAAAAGTCCTGAGCGGATTGGGATTAAGTGCCGGATCGACGTTTGATCGATTCGGTCGAATCCGGGAACGAATTGACAATTTTAGGGTGAGTCGGTTTCGCCCTGCCGATTTTGGGGAATACTGTTATAATTTCGGACGGTGGTCGACCGCCGACAATCCACTCAATTGCCCGTTTTTACTTGCCTTTCTGAGCCATATGAACAACCCCGGTGCTATTAGCAAAGTGATTCATGAGAAGCTGGCGCCATTCTCTCCACCGGAAACCAACTTCGTAGAACGGCTGCGTTATTGGGCTGCTGCAATGCCTAACGAAAGTGCCTACCGTTTCCTCGAAAGCGGCGAGGAGCTTCAAGGAACCTTGACCTTTTCGGAATTAGACCGACGGGCCAAAGCGATTGCGGCCAAACTCGTATCGATGGGTCTTGGCGGTCATAGAGCTCTCATGATGTATCCGCCGGGCCTGGATTTTGTCGCGGCCTTTTTTGGTTGCCACTATGCCGGGGTGACTCCTGTTCCAGCTTATCAGCCCCGAAAAAATCGGAATATGGAACGGATTACTGCGATTAGCAAAAATGCCAAGGCGGGCATCGTTCTAACCACCCACGCAATTGCAAAAAAATGCGAAGGCTGGCTTGAGGACACCAATATATTAAAAAGCATCCCTTGGCTGGCAACCGAAACGATACCGTTAGAGTTGGCCAATGATTGGGTTCAGCCCAAGATTCGACCCGATGACTTAGCTTTGATTCAGTATACGTCCGGGTCGACTGGCATCCCCAAAGGCGTCATGCTAACGCACGACAACCTCATTTCGAACTGCCGAATCATTAGTCACGCTTTCGATGTCTGGGACGCCAAACGAGTTTGTAGTTGGTTGCCCACCTACCACGATATGGGTTTGATCGGCGGCATTCTGAATACCATGTATTTGGGAGTCGACCAAATTTTAATGTCACCGGTTGCTTTCTTGACCAAACCGGTCCGATGGCTTCGATGCATATCAGATTATCAATGTGCCATTTCGGGAGGTCCGAATTTCGCTTACTCGTGGTGCGCGATGAAAATCAAGCCGCAAGAATGTGAAGGGCTTGATCTTTCCAGTTGGAAAGTGGCGTTCAACGGAGCCGAACCGGTGCGAGCGGATGTGCTCCGAAAATTTGCCGCGAAGTTCGAAACATACGGTTTCAACTACTCGGCGTTTTACCCCTGCTACGGAATGGCGGAAACGACATTGATCGTCACCGGCGGCCTCAATTCTGAAGATCCCATCGTCCGAACCTTCAACAAACATGAATTGGTTCAACATCGCGTCGAATCAGTTGACGAATCCGACAAAAACGCACGAGCATTAGTCGGTTGCGGTCGAGTTCTTCGAGAAGAGGAAGTCCTGATCGTCAATCCTGAAACACGCCGAACCAATGCCGAAAATGAAATCGGAGAAATCTGGATCCACAGTCCTAGTTGCGGCGTGGGTTACTGGCAGCGCGACCAAGAATCAGTCGAAACATTTCAGGCACGAATCAACCCAGACAACGGGAAAAATTACGTGCGATCGGGCGACCTCGGTTTTATGAACAAAGGAGAGTTGTTCGTTGCCGGTCGATTGAAGGATATGATTATCGTCAGGGGCGTGAATCACTACCCGCAAGATATCGAAGCGACCGTCGAACAATGTCACCCGCTCACTCGTGCTGGAGGGGCTGCTGCATTCGCAGTGACGCGGTGGGACAGAGAACACCTCGTCGTTGTTTGTGAGGTTGAAAGAACAGGTGATTCTTCGAACTACGACGAAGTGATCACGACCATTGGTTCTGCTATCTCCGAAGAGCATGATTTGCCACCTGATGCGATCGTGTTAGTCCGAGCCTACAGCGTTCCCAAAACTTCGTCCGGCAAAGTGCAGCGACATGCCTGCAAGAAAAATTTTGAGGCTGGGAAAGATGTCAGCGTCCTGACTCGTTGGTCTGCTTGGGATGATCAAAAAACGCTGAGGCCAGAAAACAACGGCCAAGTCAATTCCGATGCCAAAGATCAACTGAACCTGGGCGAATCTGGACTTTCTCCGGTCGTGGTTGATGCCGTCATCCGAGAGGTTAGAAAGGTTGGCCAGGATCGAGTTAAAGACATCGATCTTGATACCAATATTGTTAGCTTGCGACTCGATTCTTTGGAAAGGTTGGATGTCGCCCAATCGCTCGCCACCGCTTTTGGAGGACGTCTGCCGGATGAAGTCCTGCAAGAGGTAGAAACGGTCCGAGAGGTTGCCACCGCAATTCAGGAACATATCGGCACCGAGCCAGTCGTCGAATATCAGGATAGCAACGCTAACGGCAGCACCAAATTCAACGGAGTCGTCCCGCCATCGTATTACCAACTCGAAAAGATGCCCGAATTCGTCAACCTGATGGGGATGCAGCAAAAAATCTCGACTTCAGGGTTACGAAATCCTTTTTTTAGCGTCCACGAAGGTCGAATCGGCGACACCACCCAAATCGACGGCCGGGAACTGATCTCTTACGCCAGTTACAACTACCTGGGGCTTTCAGGACACCCTGAAGTTAACGAGTCAGCCAAGGATGCAATCGACCAATTTGGAACGAGCGTTTCGGCCAGCCGGATTGTTTCGGGTGAAAAAACCATTCACAAACAGCTTGAAAACGAATTAGCTGAATTCCTTGGCGTTGACGATGTAATCACATTCCCGGGAGGACACGCTTGTAACGAATCGGTGATTGGTCACTTAGTCGGTAAAGGCGACTTGATAATCCATGACAGTTTTGCCCACAACAGTATCGTTCAGGGGGCTCTACTTTCGGGAGCCACCAGGCGTCCGTTTGGTCATAACGACTGGCAGGAACTTAATCGTATTCTTCGAGAATGTCGGTCCCAATATGCTCGCGTGCTGATTGCGATTGAGGGGCTATACAGCATGGATGGCGACTATCCCGACTTGCCAAGATTTGTAGAGATCAAAAAGAAGTATAAAGCCTGGCTTTATGTGGATGAAGCTCACTCGATCGGCACATTAGGCGATACCGGACGCGGACTGGGCGAGGTTTATGGTGTCCAACGGGGCGACGTCGATTGCTGGATGGGAACCTTAAGTAAATCGTTTGGAAGTTGCGGCGGCTTTGTCGGCGGTACGTCCGCATTAATCGAGTACTTGCGTTACACTACTCCTGGTTATGTTTTTGCCGCGGGAATGCCGCCCGCCAACGTTGGAGCGGCCCTGGGTTCATTGCGAGTCCTGAAGGATAACCCGGCAATCGTTCAAAGGCTGCAATTCAACTCGAAACTCTTTTTGAAACTAGCCAAAGAGGCAGGCATCAATACCGGCCTGGGCCAGGGAACCGCAATTATCCCCATCATCACTGGTGACGAAAGTCGCGACGTTGCCAATGCTAACGCGTTAAAGCTTTCGGAAGCGCTATTTGACAATGGTATTAACGCTCAGCCAATCCTCTATCCAGCAGTTGATCAAAAAGATACTCGTGTTCGTATCTTCATGACGGCCATTCACACCGAAGAACAGATCCGCAAATCGGTTGAGGTGATTGCTCATCACTGGCATCAAGTCATGGGAGCCTAACCGCAGGTTC
>JBCCSJ010000381.1:0-4793 GCA_039200505.1 Planctomycetota bacterium
CCAAGCCGAAACTCCAGACGGCTTTCTTTTGGATTCTTCTTTAATTCTTGTTCATAATGATTGATCGCTTTGCCGAATTGATTTTGCAAAACCCATTCAGCTCCTTGATCTATTCCATAGCCAGAACTCGAATTTGCCGCTGCAGGTTGGCTTTGGTAGTCCTTGCTCAAAAAAGTCGTGACATCACTGGGCTTGGGGTTTCGGTATCGAATGGTTCCCTGTTCGTCTATTAGTAGAGTGATCGGGACAACCGCCACTTCAAGTTGGTTAAGCGGGTCAGCCAACAGCTTCATCGGAATCTTCTTCCATTGATTGAAAAGAATCGTTCTTTCAGGATGCTGTTCCTGGATGAGACCGACCACGGCCAGTTCACCAGCTTCGATTTGCGGCTTCAATTTGCTGTACCACCCGGGCACGTGTCTCCGGCACCCCGCTCACCAGGAAGCATACACAAAAGCGATTGTTTTTTTGTCGATGGCTGATCGTAGAGATTCCGGCTGCCGTTTTTCTGCGTTGATCAATTTCAGGTCGGGAACCTGATTTCCTTTTTGAAGCAAGTCTGCCACGGCAGAGTCAACTAAAAAAATCAGACCAAAAAACAGAATGGCAACTCGAGACAAAGGCATCGGGGTACGTCCAACAGGAAAGTAATGGTTTGAGATGATCATGAATTTACGCAACCCTTGACGCGAAAACAGATTGGAACCGACAAACTTGTCGTGGAAATTTACGGTTGTGAGTGCTAGATTACGTTCGCCCTAGTTTTGATAGTATTAGCACCAGAGAGAGAACCCTGTGACCTCGGAAACTGGCGAATTGCATCCGGTCATGCCTGTGCTCGATTTGATGATCGGCCAAGTGGTTCTGGCTCAAGGAGGAGATCGAGGAAATTACACGCCCGTTCACTCTCGATTGACGCATAGCAGCCACCCACTCCAAGTCGCCAAATCTCTGTTTCACCAATCCGGCAGCAGGCATCTTTATCTTGCCGACATCGACAGCTTCGCCGGCGCCAATCCGAATTGGGATGTCTACAACCAACTGCTCGAATTCGGTTTTGAACTATCGGTGGATGCGGATTGGTTAACCAATCATCGCTTCAAAACGGTGCTCCAAAAACTTAAAAACCCCAAACAATTTGAGATCATCGTTTCAACGGAAACCCTAACATCCGCGGTTGAGTTCGAGGTTCTCAAAGAATTAAGGCAAGATGGGTTGGAAGTTGTATTCAGTCTCGACTTGAACTCTGGTCGTCCGATTACAAAAAAAGGCGATTTGGAGCAGGCCGAACCAATGGACTTGATTGAATTGGCAATCGAGTCAGGTGTTAGCCGAATGATATTTTTGGATCTATCGAAAGTGGGAACCTACGAGGGTCGACCAGACACTGGCCATGGCGTCGCGAATCTGATTTCGAATGTTCGAAAGAAATATCCTGACGTTTCTATCGTCTCCGGTGGCGGAGTCAGAAACGTTGAAGACATTCAGGCGTTTCTTGACTTGGGTTGCCATCAAGTTCTCGTGGCATCGGCAATTCACGATTGCCGGATCACCCCTTTCGATGTCGCAAATCTCTACTGCCGAAACTCTTCCTGTTAATAATATGCCACTACTTCGTGGCTTGATTTTCTTAATTCAGCTCATCGGGAATCGAATCAAGCGTTGCCCGACATAGGTAATCGAAGCGTTTCAACGGTTGGTTTTGATATCCAAACTATCGAGCAAAGCCTGTTTTTCGGAGTAGTAATTTTTTGCCTCACGTTCGAATTCTGCGGCTCGTTCAGCCAGGTAAGCCTCCGTTTCACCCGATGTAATTTGAGCTCCGAATGGTAGCAAGCGGATCACGTTTTTCACTGGCAGGGTAACCACTTTGGAAGCTTCAGCCAGATCGGCACCGACTCCCTTGAGGCTTGTTTTTAATCGACCAAGGTTCCGTTCCGATTTGATTTTGAAGTTTTCAAACTTCTCTGAAAGCTCATCCGCTTGCACAACACTTTTAAGTTTTTGCCGAAACGTATTGCCACTGATGTATCTGATTTTCGGGTCACCGTGAATCCCGAACGTCAGTGCAATAGTCTGCTTGGTATAGCGATACGTTATCCCTTTCCGAGTGTAAGTGACTTCAGGGGCTCCAGGCATCATGGTTGCCGGAACATAGGTTCTGGCTCCAGTTTTGGGGTGATTAAATACGAGTACCGAAGGTCCACCCGGTAGCATCGGCCCCTGGAACGTTCGGTCGCCGCTGTAATAGTAGCGATGCACCATGACGACCGGAGGTATGTCGACTTCCCCGTTGCTGACCGTTACAGCCGGATTACCCTGTGAGTCGACTCCGGGATCGAGAACCTCAATCTCCATCGTCGGAGGCACGTTATCAAAGCCACGATCAAACTGACCTGCGACAACAGATATCCAAGTCAGGATAAAAGTAACCGTAATGACAACCTGGTTGAAGTTTCTCATTGAATTGGATCCTCAAGGCTTGTCTGCTCAAGTCGAAGGACGGATTGACTGAACATCGGTGTCATCCATCTATTGGTAAACGTAAAACTCAAGCTGAACTCGGTCCGCGTTTGAAAAAGACAGACGACTGAAATTCTGAAACTTGCCTGTCATTCTTCGTTGGTCGGGCTGTTGTTTTTGAACCCAGAATTCTTTCGATTCCGTTTGCCCAAGTGCCGGCAAACCCAACTTCAATTCTGCCTCGGATACACTTTCGGTGCCACCAGCAAAAAGGGTCATTTTGACACCAAACAGATTTCGCCGAACGTGGGCACGCTTTACAAAATCGACCGGAGCGATTGTTGAGGGAATCGAATTCTGATCCGCCCGCAACGAGATGACCCATGTGCCATCTTCAAACAGATGAAAGGCAACATTGGATAGCGAACAGTGTTGAATTTGATAGCCAGCGTTAGGCCATTGAAAAAATTTCATTTTCGAAGGTAACACGCCACTTGCCGTTTGCTCAAGCACGGACAGCGGTTGGCTGGCGGGTTCTTGTCGATTGAGTGGACTAGCGGCTAAAGCCTTACCACTTTCCGATGTGAGATAGTTCGGATTGATCATTTCAGATGACTTGGCTACGACAGAATCGACGTTGCCTGAGTCATCCTCCACATCTGCCAAGACCTCGTTTAAGTCCGAGTCGGTCACAAGTAACGCCGGGGTACTCTTGGCAAAAACGGTTCCCAGTCTTTGCCGTTGATTGTAATGGTAGTGATCCGGAATTTTGACCTGCTGCGGACATGGCCGGGTGACTGCTCGACGCTGAAAAAATTGGGCGTGACACTCGACGCTCGAGAACATTGCAATGAACAAATTGATCCAAAGAAAATTTTGCCGTTCCATGGCAGCCCTGACAATTGAATTAACTTTACAAAGAAAAACTTACCATTGACTACTGTTGGATTCTTCCAGAATCATAAGATGGCCCAGGATTAGGTGGAGCTAATCTCAGCGGCTGACTGGGTGTGTAGGTGGCTCCGTTCCGATTGTCTCCAAAGTTAAAAGATTGCGGAGTTTGCAAAGTTTGCGGAGCGTAACCGGGCTGCATTTGACTATCTTCTAAATTTAGCCCGGGGCCGTAATACCCATTGGGATGAACCGCCGGGATGGTCTCTTGAGACCGATAAAGATCGGGCCGTCGTGCACCTTCGGGGATTCGCAAAAATTGATCGACCCGCTTGCTGGCTTCGTCGTAAACTCGATTTTCGAGCGTCCGATGTCGGTTGCGAACGATGTATTCTTCGTTGGATAACCGCATCGGGTCCAGATCAGCCACTACCGGAGCCCATCGTAGTCCCATCAGATCAAACAGGGTTGGGAAGATCGTCGCCTGAGCCAAAATCAGATTTTGCTGAAGGGAAGATTCCGCACTAGGCAATGGCCGGAAGAGTGCCCCAGCTAGTGGGACATCTTCCAACAGCGGCACGCCGCGGGCCGTCCGTGCCGCTTTCAGAGCAACCGTATATCGGCTGACCCTACGAAGCTCAAAATTACTAAGTTGGACGTCGGTATGAATAAAATGCCGTTTCACTCGGCCCAAGTGTTTCTCATCGGCCCGAATCGGTTCACGCACGTTGGTGGTGTACATGTAATCGAAATCGAAAACGACGGCCTGACCATCAGGCTGGATCACCGGCCTTAACTGGTATCCCGTTCCTGTTTCAAATTTGTAAACAGCGGGATCCGGGATCAAGTTTTCAAGATTCGACCCAAACTGCCCTCCCCCGTTGGTATTTTGAGCCAAAATTTGCTCTGACGTCCCAGAATCCAAGCCCGGCAAAACGTCCCGTACGACTCCATAACCCTGGGTTGCTCCAAATCCGGGCGTCGCCGCAGACTGGCCACTTTTCAGGCTCGCCAAGGCGAGGAAAGTTGGGTCGTTGGCCAGGGCTCCGACGTCATCCAGCACTGCCTTGGCACCATTGAGCCCTTCGGTAATCAACAGGTCTCGTTTGGGCAAATCAAATTCCATCGTTGCCGACGGATCGACTTTGGCGAAATCCCGATTGTTGGCTAAAACCGAAGTCGTTTCGATTTGGCCAAACTGTACATCTTTGTAGGTGCTGGATCGACGAACCAGGCTAAAGGCAGGTTGGTAAAACTGATTGTTAAAATCATCATCGAGAGCGGTGGTCACTCGTTTCAGATAGTTGTCGATATTGGCCACATGAGCACGAGTGCCTTCTAACAACTCGATATGCTTCTCTTCGAGATCATCGATCAGCATGTCGAGAAATTTTTTGTGATCCAAGGGCTGACGTTTTTGTTCTGCGTTTAGCTTGGCG
>JBCCSJ010000382.1:0-4767 GCA_039200505.1 Planctomycetota bacterium
AAGATTCCGTTTCGCCGATTTGCAGTTTGCGTTCTTCTTGCGTTGTTAATCATTTTCGTGCCTGATGGCGTCAACGTTTTTGGTCAGGAAACCGAGTCGTCAGATTCTACTTTGATTCAGGGTGGCCATTATTTTGATACCGTGAAACAGGCGTTTCGTCCAAACATAGGCATTGGTATCAAAAACGGGAGGATACAGTCGGTCGGCAAAAAACTGGACCGGTCTGATTACAAAAGAATTATTCATTTGGGGGAACATGAGTTTCTGCTTCCAGGGTTCGTCGATTGCCACGCGCACTACAACGTTCGACTGTTTAAAAAGCGTCGCGAGGAGTTCGACGTGATGCCAGTCATCTATTTGGCCAACGGGGCAACGGTTACTTTTTCTTGCGGGGAATTTGATCCGATACAAATGAATCGATTGCGAAAACGAATCGAATCGGGGACTCAAGTCGGTCCACGGCTTCTTAACAGTGGCCCATACTTTGGACGCGCTCGCCCGGGGTGGCCCAGGAATGGAATGCCGGAATCCAAGATCAGAGAAGAAGTGGATTTTTGGGTCGGCAAGGGGGTCGCAGGATTTAAGGCCAAAGCCATTGATCCGGACTCACTTCGAATTCTGATTGACCAGGCTCATCGGCACGGCCTTACCGTGACCGGGCATCTTGATTCAGGCTACAGAAACAGCGTCAATCCAAGGGATGCCATTGAAATGGGAATCGACCGGATAGAACATTTCCTCGGTGGAGACGCCATGTCATCGGATCGTTCAGCTTACGCTTCCCTTCAAACTATCAAGTCGGGCACTCCCGAATTCGAAAAGATTTGCCAACTGTTTATTGAAAACGGCACCTTTTTTGACGCTACCCTAACCGCCTACGGGTACCTTGGAATCAAGCCTGGCGTTCGGGAAGAGTACGGCTACTGGGTCGATGAGCGTCAGTTTTTCACGCCGTATACCCAGAAAATCGTTTCACAGCGAAAGCCGATGCGGGGAATGGGAATGTACCAGCGAATATACGATGCCAAACTTAAGACGATTGCTGCATTCCACCAAATGGGAGGCCAAATCACTCTAGGGACCGATCATGTGTCCAACGGAAATCATCTTCCTGGATTTGGTGTACACCGGGAAATGGATGCGTTGTCACGTGCAGGGATTCCAAATGTTGATGTTTTGTGCATCGCCACCATTAACGGTGCCAAAGCTTTGGGCATTGATCAAGATCATGGATCTATTCAACCCGGTAAATATGCAGATTTGGTAGTCGTTCAGGGGAATCCAATTGATGACATTCGAAACACCCGCAACGTTCGAAATGTCATGAAGCAAGGAACCTGGTATTCCGCAGAAGAGCTGTTGGATTGTGTGAAGGGAAGATTGGGACCGAAAAGCAAACAGGAAGTAGACGCTTGGTAATCTTGTTCCAAGCCAATCAGCCGTAGGTTGCCAGAGAGAGTTTGCATGCAAACAACCTGACACGTTGCCAAGAGGCAATTCAGACTCGGTCACTTCCCTGTTTTCGGTTTTCGGCCGCCGAAAAAGAATCCGAGTGCTGAATCGAGCCCTGGAGGGAGTTGAGGAAGATCTTCTCTTGGAATCAGAAACGTCGAAAGGCGACACAGGTCGATGAACACACGATTCTTTTGTGTCGTTGCGCTTAAGTAGTCGTGGCCGGAAGAGCCTCCGGTACCAATCTTGGTTCCCAACATTCGGTGAACCATCGACGCATGCCGTTGACGCCAGTTCGTAAATAGTTGATCAATCTCTAACACAAGCGTCAAATATCGAAACGGTACGTAAAGCATGGGTTCATCTCGATAAAGATGGATAAACAATGCCGCCAAAAAGCTTTGGTGGGACAGGCGAAAGGCACCCACGTTCCTGAGTTTTTCAAATTCTGACTCATTGAGCACCGATTCAAAGACTTCTCGAGTTTTATTTAAATCGTTGAGCTGATACTCTTTTTCACGCTTGGTCAACGTTTGGTTTGCTTTAATGATTTTTGCGTCGGAATCCAACATTTTTTCGACCGAAAATCCATACTCTTTCCAAAAATCGAAATCTTCGAAAATCAGAAATGGCATTCGTTTCAACCATTCGTCTGTCAGTTCCAGCAGCGTTCGTTTCTTTTCCAGTTGATTAAGTGATTCAAGATCAGCGTCGGTTAGTCGGGAATGAAAAAATTCCTGGTCAGCGGCAATGCGGTTTTTCCGTTTGATTCCAAACATGATCTCGATCTGTTTGAATTGAATACTCTGAAATCCTGAGGCTGGGACCAATAGATCTCGAAACTCCAGAAAATCGAGCGGCGTCATGGTTTCAATGACGTCAATTTGCTGAATCAATACCCTTTGGATCGATTTGATTCGGGCCAGCCGGTGGATGACTTGCCCCATTTTTTTGTCCTCGACGGTCGGGTCGTCAAAAACGTCGACAATCGATTTCAGTTCAAAAAGTATCTGTTTAAACCAGAGTTCATAAGCTTGATGGGTGATGATAAACAGCATCTCATCATGGGCTGGTTTACCCCGTTTGGCACTTTCCAGTTCCTGTGCGGACAGAATCGAGTCCAGATGAAGGTACTCGCCGTAGTAGATGCCGTCATTCATGACAGATGATAGGTTGAAGTGTGCAAAAAAAGAAACTGCCGCGATTTTGGATTCCGACAGTTTGACCAGGATAGAAATGATCCAATTGGGATGAAAGCGGACTCAGTTTGTTTACCACTTGTCGCCGGGGCGGATCACATCATCGGGAACATAATTGGCTGCGTCGGTAAAATCTTCAGGCCCCAACTTCTTTTCGGAATCCATGTATTCGTTCCACATGATTTTTTTACCGCTGTATGCCGCGTCTCGACCCATGAGTGCCATTAACGTGCTGAAGCTCATGTACCGACCGTTGTTGATTGGATTTCCTGATCGAATGCTTTGGAACAGAGCTTGATGTTCGAGGTCGTACATGCTTGGCTTCTTTTTGCGGTACGAATTTTTGCCTTTATCGTTTTCAATCTGAAACTTCAAAATATGAGCCGTTCCTTTGGTTCCGATCACATGATCATCGGTTTCATTGAAACACCCCGACATTTGGCGACAATGAGAAAAGACGCGGATGTCGCTGTCTTCCCATTGGTAAACGGTGGAAAAGTGATCGTAAACGTTTCCCCATTTTTTTTCAGTTCGAACCAGTCGCCCACCCGATGCATAACAGCTCATTGGCGGAATATCTTCCATCAACCAGAGTGTTTTATCCAGTGAATGGATGTGTTGTTCGGCAATATGGTCTCCTGAAAGCCAATTAAAATAGAGCCAGTTGCGAAGCTGATATTCCATCGGACTCCACTCAGGCTTGTCTCCCCGATGCCATAGCGTGCCGGTCAGATAGTTTGCTTCCATCGCTCGAATCTCGCCGATTTCACCATCCTTGATTCGCTTGATCATTTCATTGACGCCAAGATCGTATCTCCAACATAGACCCGATACGACGCTCAGACCTTTCTTGGCCGCCAATTCGCAGCTCTCCAGAACCGACCGTACTCCCGGTACGTCAACACCAACTGGTTTTTCACAGAATACATGTTTGCCGGCTTCAACCGCTGCTTTCAATTGCATTGGACGAAAATAAGGGGGCGTTGCGAGCAGCACGACATCCACATCCGATTCGATTAGATTTTTGTAACAATCAAGTCCATCAAACATGTGGTCGTCGGCCACTTTGAACTTTTCACCTATCTCCACTTTTAATGATTTGGCACAGATCTCAATCCGATCCATAAAAGCATCGGCCAGTCCGGTAACAACGGTATTTGAATCGGCATTGGTCGCATTGAGCACGGCGCCAGTGCCTCGCCCTCCACAGCCGACAAGCCCAATTTTGAGAACATCATTGACGCTATTGTGGTAGCCGTAACTTGGAGATATCAGGCCAGTTCCCAAAACGGTTCCGGCGGATGCTTTGGCAGATGTTGAGATAAAACTGCGGCGTGATGGGCGACGATCGGCAGACATGGATGCTCCTTGGAGTTTGAATTTAACCCATGATAACTTGAAAAAATCTTTGGTCGCAATGGGGACGACGCGACTACTGTTGAGAATACCGCAGGCGTCTGATGTACTTTAAAAAATCGTTTTCCAGCTCTTCGATTGACTCACCAAAAAACTGTTTAAATTCGGAAAGCCTTTGGTCGGATGAATCTTCCACAAGTGGTTTCTTTTTTCCCATGAATTTCATGTACGCTGTGAATTCTTTCGATCGTCGATTGACAAGAAAATGAACGAGAGCCCAGGATTCTGCATAGGCACCGAGTGACTGGTTGGGATCCTCAAAGAATTGATTGCTAGATACTAGATTTTCAATCGTTTGCGGTTGTCTGTTTGCAAGTCTTTGTCGGAACAGCAGCAATCGTTCGTCAAAAACGAGGCCAGGTCTTTGCCAGCCTCGCTTACTTTTCAGATTGGGGGCCTCAAAGTACATCGCTAAGCCTTCATGCAACCACAACGGAGAGTCAGAAAATCGGGATTGAATTCCCCGATTAAAGATCAATTGATGCGTTGCTTCGTGAATCATTGTTGCCACCATCGAAACGGCGCCCGGTGAACCGAGAATCTGTTCGATTCTTCTTTCACTTAACTCACCTTTATCCCGAGCATATTCCGAGGTCAAATCAAACATAGTGACTCGATTATTTTGGATGTTGTAGTAAGCCACCATCTGTTGCCCGGGACCAAGTTCACGATCCATGTATGCCTGATAATTGGATCTCGA
>JBCCSJ010000383.1:0-4759 GCA_039200505.1 Planctomycetota bacterium
CCTCGACGAGTTGATCGAAGTGGTTCAGCAAAACGACAGCCAGGACTGGACCGTCGAATTGCCTCAAGACTTTCAAAACTTCCTGAGCAAAGCCGTTCCAATCGTTTACCGCAAATACACTATTCCGCGTTTGGTCACGAAATTCAAGCAGGCGCGTCGTCGGAATCATCTGGATGGAATGCTTGAAATCCGAACCAAGATTTATCAACACTTTGAACTGGCCAAAAGTTATTCGAGCAACTTTCGAGTCAAAGAAACAGTTGCATCAGAGTTTAAACGACTCATCGACGAATTAAGCAGGGCAGAGAATCGACGCAAGATGAAGGCTTTCCAGTACGACCTGCGACTCCTCCAGAATATGCTTGGCGGCCAGCATCATCGGGAGCAAATCGAGGAAGCATTTGCACAAGCTCAGTCCCATGAAATTCCCATTCCACCTTTGGTGGTTGCTCAAATGGAAAACTGTTTTGCAAATGAAAAAAGTGATAAACAGCTAACCGCCATCGCGATCAGCTCACTGATTTTTTTAGTGGTGGTACTGCTCGTCTTGGCTTTTTTACTTTACTCGAAATTGTCATAGGGACTCAAGAATGCAACTTCAGGGGAAAAACTGGTTTGTTAAAACGAACGGTGTCTTTCGTGGTCCTTTTGACGCAGATACGGTTCGATCCATGCGTAATCGAAATCGAATCGACCCATCATCGGAAATCTCAGATGACAGGGTCAATTGGAATCCAGCTCATCAATTTCCCGAATTATTCCCTGAGCCGGAACCAATTCCAAATGGGGAAGACGAAACTCCTTCGGAAATTTCCGGTAATCAAACACAATATTTTTATAACGACAACGGGAACCAAATGGGGCCAGTCTCCTTTGCAAGGTTGCAGGAACTTGCCAATTCCGGCCGGATTCGATCCACTGATCTGATCTGGTACGAAGGTGCCAAGGGCTGGCACCCAGCAAGCGAAATAAAGGAACTTCGCTTTTTGACAGATACCACTGTTACCAAAAACTGGCTTTCACAGAATAAACCCATCGTCGCCTTCGCTTCTTTTGCCTTGATGATATTAATTCTGATCCCAGCCGGATATGTGATTGGGGAGTCGTGGAGTCGAAAACAAAAAAAGGAAGCAGGTTTACTACGCGAAATCGACCTAGCCAAATCGATTTTTGCCGAAAGAGAAGCCACGATAACTCGTTTGAAGGAGCTCAAGAATCAAGAAATTCAGTTAAGAGATCGAGCCGCAGTGGATCGTGAAGAACGGCGCAGACACGAAGAGAATATTAAAAGCCAGGCTGAATTAGAAAACAAAATCGCAGACTTGGAAGATTCCTTTAGAGGAAAAATCCAATCACTTACATCCCAAAACACAAAAAACACCCAAGACGTTGTCAAAGCCATTAAAAGCCTGGAAGACTATTTCAAGACTGGATTTTAATGACTAAAGAGTATTACATCCTGAAAGAGGACCACTTCGACGGTCCCTATTCTCAAGACGGAGTCATTCGTCAGGCGAAATTGGAGGACTTGCCCGACCATACGATCATTTTGGAAAGGCCAGATCGGACCCGATGTTCTTTGAGTGAATTCAAGTCGAAAGTCCTTGAAGAAGACAAGGAAGACGAACAAAATCCGCCACCCCTTAACGATGAAGGAATGCCCGTTGACGATTTTTCTTTCAACTTCGACGATGGCGAACCATCGGTAGACTTAAACGAGTATAAGGAGTCACTCGACGTTACCGAAACTCCATCTCCGTTTTCAAGTTCAAACATCCAGTGGGAATCGTGGGTGCCAGCCACTCTGGCAATGGTGATCGTCGGAAGCATGCTTATTCTCGGCTGGATTTTTGTCCCTCGCCACGTCACAGATTCGCTGTCATTGAATTCTCCCCGACATGTCAGCGAGGATCTGGACAATCCAAGCCTGTTAAACCCGCCTGATGAATCAGTTGAGACACAGGCTACGATTTCCGAAAATGAAATCGAGAAGATTGATGGTAGTCTCAAAGTACCAAAAGAAATTCAATCCCGGATTCAAATAGCTGGCCTCGATGGTCAGTTTGAGCTCGTCAAAGCTTTAGAGTCTTCGAAAAGTTTTTCTGCTCAACAGTACAAAGAAGTACTAAAAAATTATCGGGATCTTGCTGAACGAGGCTCGCAAAAGGCAAAACAGAGACTGGCAATCGTCTATCTAAGAGGTGAGCTGGGATGCGACATCGACCTTGAACTCGCAAAACAATTCTGCGATTCGATTGAAGAGGGTGAGCTGAAAAGCGATCTTAAAATCGCCATCAACGACTATTCAACTATACTCTTGCGGCAAAAGGAGTCTGAATTACAACTCGCTGCAAGCGAACTTTTGGAAAAGGTCAAAATTCTGAATGAGGAAGTCATTTATCAAAAAGAAATCGCTAAATTAAAAGATTCCTCAACCTTCACCTCTTATCGGCCAAGCAGGATTGCGGGGGCACATTTCCCAAACCTTTCTAAACAATCAAGGATTACCGTTACTTCGGCGAAGATCACTCTTGAAATTGAAAACGAGTTAACTCATCGGTCGGTCGTTTGCAAACTCTGGGTTTCAGGAAAGACTAAAAAACAGACATTGCGAATCCCAGAAGGTCAATTGGAGTGGGGCAATCTGGAAATCGAATCCAATCTGGAGGTTGAAGTCCCACCCGGAAAAAGCAGCCACACTCTGATGGTTTCGCTGGTCGACTTTCCCAAGCTGAATCGGGATTCGACATTTAAGGCTCTTGGAATGATGGGCGAAAAATTTGACGGTTCCCCGCAAGTAAGTATCGAGCTGGAACCTTTTAACGAGGTTTCAACCCCGGAAAATCGTAAGCTTGGTGCGAAATTCAGGTTGGAAAAAAAATGGGACAACGCAGCCCATCATTTCAAATCAATTGTTAAAAGATTCCCCAAGAGTATGGTCGACTGGATCCAACTTAGCGAGTGCTATCTGTACGCAAATAAATGGCCCGAGGCTGAATCAGCAATTCGAGTTGTTTCGCAATCCAATGATCACCGAAGTCAAGCTTATCTGATGCTGAGTCATTGTTTCTTTTGCCAAAACAGACTTCAAGAAGCAGAAGAAATGATGTCCTTAGCTCGTGTTGAGTCTCGTCAAATCGAATCAAAAATCAAAGTCGACCCACTGTTTGAGAATTTGAGAGACAATCCAGATTTTAAAACCATGCTGGACCAGGTTTTCGGCACGTCTGATTTGACTCTAACTTCATTGGCCAAGGCACCCACAATGCCTGAGGAAATTCGACCCACTTTTCTAGATCAGATCAAAGAAACAGAAACTCCCTTCTTGACGCCAAAAGCACTTTCACAATGGATCAGGAATCACAACTTGATCTCCGAAAAGGAATATCGAAAGTTAGAAGAAATCAAGTCGGTAGCCCCACCCGCGGCCGACGAATTTCTTACCGAGGCTGAGAACCAAACAATACGAAGCCAATTTGAGGCCAAGCAAAAAGTAATCATTCAGGAGCGATTACAAAGCTTATTAACTCAATTCCCATCTAAACTTTTTGTGCTTGATGGACTCACAACACTCAAACTTGGGACTTATGATGCCAAGCATCATTCGATGACCGTAGTCGGTTCCTTTGCTGACGGAGAGCCTAGGGAGCCCGTCTTGAATTCCGTCGTCTTTTTTTCTCCCGACTTGTCGATTTCGAATTCTCCTAATCCTCCCCCAGCCGAGCGTTTCATTTCCGCAAAATTTTCTCCGATCCACGTCGATAAGAACCCATCGGGAATTCAAATTTGGGCAAGCGATTTAGGATTGGTTTTCAACCAAATCTCAATGACTCCCGATGAAGCCCGAGTCTTCTCGAAAGATTTGGGTTCCGGCAACATTCGTGCTGCCATGCTGCTTGAATTCCCGGGTGAATCGAGGGGGTTGACTCAATCTGACAATAGGATGCCACCCAGCGATGAAAATTCTCTTTTCACAGCAAGGTGGAATTTGCGGCTTGGATTTATTCTTAGAAAAGTCTGCTTATATAACCTTCGCACGAATAAGATTGAAGTTGAAACCTCATGTTTTGCACCGAGTTGGTCGGGCACTCCTTTTCCACCAGTAGGTAACTCTATTGCCCATGAAGAACTTTTCCAGATCAACCGACTTGCAGAATACCGAACCTGGACGAGCGGGCAACATACGACCAAAGCAAAACTGATACGATGTGACCGATCGAAAGTCAGCCTTAGATTGGACGATGGTCGAAAAGTCGTTGTAGACATCAAAAAAATCGATGAGGAGGACCGTAAATACATCGCCTCCCTGATGTCAAAAGTGAGACGTGAAATCACGCCTAGACCGGGAACGATTCGCCCTGGTTCTCGAAAGCGATACTAAACCAGACTGAAATTTCGAATGCCTCCCAACCAACCCCTTGAACAACAGCTGATTGAGCACTTCCTTAACGGGAGACAAGAGGCGGCAAATCAACTCTATGCAATATTGACAATACGTTTGGAACCCATCGTCTATTCGATGAAGGTTCCCAGTGCAGATGTGTCTGAGATCATCCAGCTTACACTGATCGATTTTTTCAATGACATCATCAAGGATCAACCGCGGTACGACCGAAGCCGGCCCTTAAATCCATGGATCATCCGGCTTGTACGAAACAAGGTACACGATCATTTTCGCAGACTAAAAAGAACGGCCCAAATTACGTTGGACGCCACGGATGTCTTTGATGTCAATGATCCTCTGGCCAACCTTATCCAG
>JBCCSJ010000384.1:0-4726 GCA_039200505.1 Planctomycetota bacterium
GAAATTCTGACAGGGACTCGGTTTCTAACCCGCCAACAGTCTCTGCTTTCAATTGACAACATTGCGACGGGAAACTGGGATCCTCCAGCGGATCGACTTGCGGATTCGGCAATTGACGAAGAACTCAAATCGTTATGCGTTGCTTGCCTTTCGCATGATCGGTCTGGTCGCCCAGCATCGGCCGAAGAAGTTGCCACAACGATTGCCGAATATCAAGCCTCAGTCCAAACACGATTGAAAAAATCTGAAATCGAAAAAGCAAGTTTGTTGATTCGAACAAGCGAGCAACAGAAACGATTTCGAATTGTCGGAATGCTATCCGCGATGATCGCGGTGGTTTCACTGATTGGAATCGTCGCGTTCGGTTTTGCAAACCAACGCTATCGCCAAGCTGCCCGAAAGGCATCCATAGAGTTAAAGACACGCAAGGAACTAGGAGATTTTTTTGTCCTGGATTTTATTCAAAATGCCAATCCAGAAATTCAGCCGGACAACAATCTCAAAGTGAAAACGCTGTTGGGCCGGGCCGCTAAGCAGGTTGGAAAACGATTTTCGCATCGCCCTGAAATCGAACGGGAAATTCGGCAAAACCTAGCCCTAAGCTTTGCTGGACTGGGTGAATTCCATCAGGCCAAACAGCAGGCTGAGATCGTGCTGCAACGATGTCAAGAAGACCTTGGCCCAGAATCCTTGGAAACATGGGAAGCTAAACTTGCATTGGCCACGATCGAATCGCGATTGGATAGCTCAGGTTCCACGATGGATGCTATCCAAGAAATCGAAGAACGATTCAAAAACGCAACAGGCGATGGACGAGAGTTCTATTTTCACGCCAGACTACTAAGAGCATCTACCCTGATTTCTCAAAGTCAATTCGACAAAGCCAATCAGATTGTTGACGAATTGGAGGACCAGTTTGATCTCGCCGAAGATGCCGAACTGCAATCCCAGTTGGTAGATCTGCTTATTCGAAAGGCGATTGCTCAATTAGAATTGGCAAATTACTCGGAATGCCGAAAAATTATTTCGAAAATCTATGCCGCAGTGCCCTCTCGGAAATTTTTCAACGAACAGGGCGACCTGTCCGACAATGCCGATCTGCGTTCTCTTCAGCATTACATCATCTGCAAAAATATCGAAGGGAATCTTCTTGAGTATGAGGGAAATTTCAAAGAATCAGAATCTCTTTACGAGAATCTCCTGAAAATTGAAAAACCACTATTAGGCTCCGAACACCCGTTAACGCTGAACATCCTTCACAACATGTCAATGAGCAAAATGAAGCTTGGGAAGATCAAGGAATCGCTTGACTTGCTTAAACCGCTTGGGCCAATTTCCATCCGATCGCTTGGCGAATCTCAAGAGGATAGCATTCGGATCCGCAACGCAATTGCTTCTTGCCACACGATGTTAGGTAACACGAAAGAAGCCATTGATGAATTCAAGTCTCTAGAAAACGTATTAACTCAACTGCATCGTCAACCGCACCATGACGTCATCTCCAATTATCATAATCAAGGTGAGCTTCACCGGAAAATTGGCAACCTGAAAGAGTCGGAACGCTATTTGACAATGGCTCTTAAAGATTCAACGTCGCTTTTCGGAATCGAGCACCCTCGAACTCTGGTCACTTTAGCTGGCTTGGCTCACACCCATGCTAAACAGAAAAAATTTGATGTCGCCGAAACAGAATATTTGAAAGCTTTACAGGCTTCTTACCAAATCCTTGGAAAACAGCATCCGGATTCGCTGATCACTCTCGATGACTTATGTCGCATGTATCGCGATTCAGGCCAATTCGAAAAAGCCGCACAACGTTTAGCAGAACAACTGGCTATTCGAAAATCATTCGCACCTGATGCCAACGAAACCATTTCGACCGCGGGAAACTTGGGTGCGACCTACTGCCGAATCGAAGAATTTGAGAAAGCAATTCCTCTGTTGGAAAAATCGGTCAAGCACCGCCGCGAAAACATGGGCCCTGAAAATCCCAGAACGCTGTCGCGGGTTCGAACTCTTATCAAAGCATACCTTGGAAATGACGAATTTGAATCAATCGTTAAACTGACCGACGAACAAATATCACTAATCCAGTCTTTACATCGTCCGTTCGATCAAAACCGACTGAAAGCTTACCGTGGTTACGCTCAATTCAGACTTGGTAAAGCGGAGGCGGCCGAAAGCGATTTATTGGGCGCCTATCGGTGGTTTGAGGAAAATCCAAATCAGGACAAAAGATCGAGCGAAGCCACATTTGTCAAAAAACAACTGGCGGAATACTTGATCGAACTTTACGTTTCGTTGGGGGAAGACGATAGCCGAGATTTTTGGCAGAGCGAATTTGAACGGATCCGAAATGAATGAATCGAAAAAGACCACCAAAGCACATTCAATTCGTTGCAAAATTGTTTAGCGATGAAGGTGCCAGTTCAGACGTGTACAGGTACAAGTCCAAAACTAGCGAAAAACGAGCAGGGATTCGGGTTAACGAAGCCTATTCCCGTAGTTCATTTATTTTTCGATTTAAACGCAAATCAATTTGTAGGATATTTCAGTCCCGACATCTGGAAATAGGCCACCGTCAATAAACTGCTAATGATTGCGATCGATACGATGGTTCCAAAGTACAACAAATAACCGATGGTTGAAACGCCGAAACAGATCAATAAAAGCCAAACCGAATTCCAAACATTTAACCTACCGATTTGATAGGCTTTCGAGAAGCTTTCGAAAAAAGATGCTCGGCGCTGAACAACAAGGAAATAACTTGGCCATAGCAGAACCAGCATCGCCAAACCGGGTACCACCAAAAATGCTAATCCAATTGTTAAACCGACCATAGCTACAAGCGACCAAAGTAGCACAGGAAAAAACAAGTCACCCGCCTTGAACAGATCTGCAATTTCTCGCTTGCGGCCTTGATAAAGCGCCATGATGATTTGGGACTGACCGATCGTCATATACAACAACACCAGTTGTAGCAGCGTGACTTTGATCTGGGAGTTCTGACTGGCTATGCTCCACAAAATGAATCGATCGGCCGAACTGAGTACCAAAAACATCAATCCTGAAGTCACCAGCAACAAGAATAAATTGCGTCTCAGCAGGTCAAAGGCGGTACTCAAAATTGAGCCTAATTCAGCGGTTCGGGGAATGATGGCTGCCTGAGTGTCGTCTTCTGGCGACCACCTTTTGCGGGAGTCAGACGAAGGGTCGACTGCTGTCACGCCCTCTTCATAGATGGGAACATCTGTTGTTTTTGATTCAGAACCAATCCGATATTCCGTGGACGCAGGGTGTAGTTCCGGATAAATGACTGTCGCTGCCACGCTGGCTGAATGATCGGTTTGGCGGATGCGACATTCCGCTGAGATCCGACCCTGGGCTGCCCAATTATCCAATTCCGACTTCGAAACGGGGCCGTACACTTCGCCGGCTACCGATTCGACCCAATATTCCGTCGGCGACGCAGGGGAAATTTTGTCGCGGATCGTTTGGACTTGGGGGCCCAGCGACTTTGTTGTTTCGATCGGCCCACGAGGCGGAAGGGTTTGCTCTTCCAAATCGGCGGCAGGAATTGAGACGATAATCTGGCACTGAGGACATCGAGCTCGTTTCCCAGCCGTTTCGACTGGAACTCGAAGCACACTTTCACAATTGGGGCACTCAAATTCAATCGACATCGCGACTCTGGATCATAATCATTTTAAAACTAATTTACTGTCTCAGAACTTTCGGACTGACGATCGAAATCCATCATCCGCACAAAATGGTTCAACGTCGAATTCTATGCCAAAATCAAAGGGCTGTAATGATCATTATTCGACAGCCACTCATCACTGTAATTCTTGCAGGATTACCAGCCGCTTGAATCACGACTCTTATTTAAACTTTGGTCTTTCTACCAGCCCCTTTTCTTCAATCCTCTTCACTATCGCCGCGGGAAATCTCGTCCACAATTTGCTCTGCCGTCATCTTTTTGCCATTGGGTGGATCGAAAATCCACCGACCAATCTCTGTGTTGCCGGAAATTGACTCGATTCGATTCATCACAGCGTCCATATCAGCGATACAGGCACTCATGGTTTGCACCTGCTCAATCAGTCGGACCAAATGTCTCTTGCGATCTTCCTGCATCATCCGACATCCTGGCTTGAGGTTGACGTGGATCTGTTTTCCGTCATGAACGCGACGATCAATACCCAAAAACAAAGAATCAAATTTTGGATTGGAAGCTGTAGCCCCAATGGCAAAAGGTAGACCAGCGAGCAGGACGGGATCCAAACAAACCAGTTTGAAATCAAAACAGGCAGAACCTTTCTCCAATACCAATTTTTACCTAATGCGATATTCGTTCGAGAGAGCGAATAATTGCAATCTCGCCAAATATAAAACAAAATTACATTCAGTCCGCCGAACAATGGTACATAGACAAACTGATCGAAAGCTACTTTGAATGCAACTGTTTGAAAGTCAGCAGAATTTCCAAACACGATCGTTTGAAACCAATAAAAAATATCGACCTCCATCCCTTTGATGCCCCAAAACAAAAGGTTGCTGAGCAGGTAGGCGGGATTCCAGTTTTTTCCCAGTTTTGAGCCTAGCAATCTTGGTATGGCAAGGGGTAAAAATCCCCCAAAAATCGCAGTCGAAAAAAAAGCAAACCAAATTCCCAATTTTTCTTTGAGACTGGCGACCCGGTTAAGGCTTTCTGTGAAATCTGGCC
>JBCCSJ010000385.1:0-4708 GCA_039200505.1 Planctomycetota bacterium
CCAATTTTCCGAACGATTGCATTCGTCGTAGCTCTTGTTCAGATGTTGATCGGAATCGGATTCATGGTCGGTGGTGATTTCGGAGAACCGGTGACTTTTTCATCGACTTGGCTACTATCAGCGATGTTCCTCCTAACCGCGACAATGAAGTCTAAAAATAAACCTCTGCTGACTGCTTGCATCGTCTGCAATTTAATCGGCCTCGCAATCTTGTGGGCGGGCTACCAATTTTTTCCACGTTGGCTGTATGGTAATGTTTTGACGTCACACGGTTCGCACACACTTTTTGTCGCTTGTGCGTCACTCGTAAGTATCAGCCCCACGCTACTCTGCTTGGTTTGGCGAATGAGACTCGCCCAATCTAACGTGGATTAAACAGATGTCTGAAGAGAATAAATAAATGGTACACGGTTTTTGAAGGTACGTTTCACCACGACGCTTGGTGAACATCGTCCACTATGAAGTCCCGTGTTTGTGGAACAGATTTTTCCAGAAGATTTAAGTTTTTCTTTGAATTCAATTGGCCAATTGTTTTTTTGTTGGGTTTGCCGCCCAAGCCAACAACGCCAGCCCCAACAAACCAGACCAACATTGATGTGTATTGGAAAATCAATTTAAATTCTCAGGCAAATAATCTTACGCAGAGTCGCCGAGGTTTAGCAACACAGTTCAAGCACGAAGTGAAGATTCATGCTTCCTAGGAGCCAACATGGCTAAGGGCCACCCTCGGAACTTGTTCCAATCAATCATTGGATTCGGCCCGGTAAAGTTTGCTTCCGCCAGAAGGGCTTTGTTTTTCAATCCAGGGCCGGTTGTCATGCATCACCGGTAACTGAAACGTCCAAACCGATTGACATGTTAAAATTCGATTGATTGCTGTAGGCGTGCGAGGCGGGCTAATTCATGACAGATAATTTTCAATCTGCACACGATCCTTCGACGTTTGGCTTGCGGGATACATTTGTATTCTTTATCGCCAGCGGAGTCTTGCTTGCCGTTTTTTTCGTAGATTCGTATTCCAGGCTTTTTGGCTCCATAATTTTAACGGGGATCTGTACTTCCGTTGTCGCTATTTTACTTAATGCTTCCGCAAACAAGTGGCGGGCATTCAGTTCAATGTTTGCTGGGGTTTTAGCCTACTCATTCGGACTCCTAATTTTTAGGTCTATTATCAGCGGCACGGCCCAAAGTATGACTCCGATAATTTCAGCAACCATACCGGCAATGTTGTCCGTTTTTGGGTTGCTGTTGATGTTATCCTCAATATATTTCGAAAACTAATTGTCTGAGGCGGCTCTGCGAATTACAAAATACCACCCGAAGAATTGGTCATTGATATGCCGGTCGGTATCACTGGCCTGGTTTGCATTTGCTTATTCGCCTCGGGAGAGGCGATCTAATTTGGGAAAATCTTGAGACCGTAAACGATTCGACTTCGAAACAAGGACTGTCATGGATACTTCATTCACCTCATGTACACAACGGTTCTTACTGACGATTACCATTGCGATACTGCCCGTCGGATGCAGCAAACAAGATTCTTTGAGCCAGGATACTGAGATGAGCCAAATCGAAATTGCTTCGGATGAGGCGACTGTCATCACCAATCGCATCCAATTGAGCGACCACGTAGGTGAAGTCGTTACTCTGATTGGAATTCAGACACGCAGAAAAATTCCCCATGTTATGGGAATACCAGTAAAGGGCGCCTATGAGTTTTCCGATCAGATCGTTTCTGTGACAGGGCGGCTGGAATCATATGAAGTAACAAAAGAGGATCTCGATCGTTGGGATAGTGCCCCTGATTTCGACATGGCCTTTGCTGCCTCTCCGATTCTCAAGGAAGGAATCCATTTTCGTCTCGTAGATCCGGCATCCGGAGATAGATGTGAGACTGTTCTATCGGCTATATCCCTCACGAAGAAAAATTGACCATACAAGGTTCTTAAATCCGGGTTTGAATAGGTTCGAAAAGATGGTAGGAAAATCCCTTTGTAAACAGTTTCGTTCGATACAAGAGTGCATACCCTTGATATGTATACGAGGAATCAGTTTCTCAGCCTTTGGGCTCACGCCCGAAGGCTACATCCTGCCGCCACTTCGTGGCTAGGGAGCGGTGATGTTGGAAGCTTGGGTGTGTCATGATCAGCAATCGAGTTGTTAGGCTTGGTGACCTTTCAATTGTCCCTTCAGGACTTTATATCGAAATTTGAAGCTACTTTGACCTTGGGCTCACGCCCGAAGGCTACATGCTGCCGCCACTTCGTGGCTATTGACCGGTTATGTTTAAAGGCTACTTTGACCTTGGGCTTACGCCCAATGGCTACATCCTGCCGCCACTTCGTGGCTATTGGCCGGTTATGCTTAAAGGCTACTATGGCCTTGGGCTTACGCCCGAAGGCTACATTCTGCCACCACTTTGTGGTTAGAGCTCTTCATGTTTGTAGCTTGGATGGTAGCAAACAAGTGGCTCTATAGTGAAATGGCTCAAAAGTGGATTTTCAGGCACTACCTTGTTACCAAATTCGATTTTCGAAAGCCGAGCGCAAAATCGAGACAATTTGCAATTTTGCTGACTCGTCGGATCACTCGTTCGCAAAATGGACATCTAAATCCAATTATGCGCTTTTCTGTACCACCCAAACCCCATCTGGAATCATATTCTGGAGAGAACGTTTTCACGGGTTGACCTGCCACGATTTGAATTTAGATTCAGATTGTGGAATGGAAGTCCAGTCCATTCACTGACCTTAAATAAACCGGTGTGATCTAACTCATGCCGAGAAAGCAATATAATGATTAATTCTCCCAACCGTCTCAAAAAGACGAATGTTGTTCAGGGGGCGGCGGCTTTTGCCAAAGGGATCGGGATCCTGCAACTAATCGCGGATTCGGACAACCGCCCCACGATTTCCCAGTTGGTTAAAGAGAGTGGTCTACCTCGACCGACGCTTTACCGGCTTTTGAAGGCCCTGGCCGCTGAGGGTCTCGTCGACGCCCGAAAAGACAAAACCTACGCCGTAGGAACTCGCTTGATTCAATTGGCCGGGCGGGCACTACAGCAGAATGATCTCGTACGAATCGCGGAACCGGAATTAGAACGGCTTTGTGAAACCACACAAGAGACTGTCCACCTCGCGATTCGTAGCGGAAATGAATTGGTCTACGCGATGAAACGAGATAGTCCCAAGGCCGTACGAATCGTTTGTTCTCTAGGCGAAAAAGTTTCACTTCACGCTAGTGCCATCGGGAAATGCATTTTGGCTCATCTTCCAGCAGAAGAGCAGGCCGAAGTGATTGGCGAACTGGATATGCACCGGTTCACCAAGTTTACGAAAACTGACAAAATTCAATTAACCAACGATTTGTCAGAATATCGAGCCCAAGGATTCGCCACGAGCCATCAAGAAACTCATCTCGAAATTGAATGTTATGGTTCCGTGATCTACGATCATGAAGGATCTCCCGTCGCAGGGGTTGGAGTCAGCGTTCCACTTTACCGTCTGAATCCTCGAAAAGAATTGTATGTCAAACCGTTGATCGCGTGTTGTCAACGAATTTCCCGTTGCCTGGGAGGCGAAATCTAATTCGCCCGTTACACTCGGCTGTTTCAAAAAAGAGGCTACGCGATTGTGAAGCTTAAAAAACAGGCAATCGAATTGTTAAGATTTTAAACTCTTCTGTCGTCCCTTTGAGGCTTTATATCGACGTTCGTAGATTACTCTGACCTTGGGCTCACGCCCGAAGGCGACATCCTGACGCCAATTCGCGGCTATGGGCCGGTCATGTTTGAGAAAGAGCCGCACTTTTTGAGTGCGGCTTTTTTGATGCTAAATCGAAATCTTGATCGCGATCAATTTTGTCGAATGATGCGTTAAGTATCAAGGAAGCGAAAACCTCGCTATCATGACTCGTCATTTTTCAATCGTTTTGCGACAAGATCAGCAAGCATTTCCAACTGACGATCCGAAAGGGTGATCTGGCCATTGGAAAGCGATTCAGTTTCGGGTTCGTTTGAACTTGGGTGGGCCGGAAATCCTCTTTGAGCTACCTTCGAGAGTCCCCAGTGTTCACGAAATTGACAAAAATCAGCGACGTTTTGTTGTGATGCTGGATCTTCCGATCGTTCGTCGTCAAACCCCCATTGTTTCCGCAAAGCCAACAATTCACGAACTTTCGAAATCGGTAAGTACTCGATTCTTCCCACCTGTTTGGCCAGAATGAGAATCCGACAGTAGGCGTCAAGAATCTCGGTAAACCAATACGCTTTTTCCAATTCTTGATGATAGGTGACGGTCCCATGGTTTGCCAAAACAATGGTGTGGGTTCGGTGTACGTAGGGACCAATGGTATCAGCGAAGTCTTGCTTACCGGGCGTTTCATAAGCAGCGATTGGAATTTCCCCGAGAAAGATATCGGGTTCGGGAAGTACGCCATTGGGGATCGGTTCACGAGCGACCGCAAACGCCGTAGCATGCGGGGGATGACTATGGACCACACTATTAATGTCAGCCCGTTGGCGATAAATTTCCAAGTGCAATAGGACTTCACTCGTCCGCCGGCGTTTTCCAGAAATCTGATTCCCTTCCATATCGACCACACAAAGGTCATCCGGAACCATAAAGCCTTTGCAAAACATCGTCGGAGTACAAACGACGTGATCCGCGTTAGCCCGAATCGAAATATTTCCCTCGTTGGCTGCGACGAA
>JBCCSJ010000386.1:0-4688 GCA_039200505.1 Planctomycetota bacterium
ACGAGCGGCCCGCAATGGTTGTGAACTTTTCATCCAGTGCGATTTCTCAACCAAAGTCACTCGAGCTGACTAGCCTTCCCAACCCTGAAAAAGTCGGCGGGTTGATGACAACCTACGCACAATCAAAACTTGCGGTAACGGCGATGGCTGCCGCACTCGCTGAAGAACTTCAACGCGATAATATTCTCATTCGAGCAATTGATCCGGGACCGACAAAGACCGGAATGACAACTGGAGGTAATTCTGGCATGCCATGGTTTTTGAGGTGGATTGCTCCATTGCTGTTTAGTCCTGCAGACCGGCAAGCGGCAAAGGTAATTGAAGGGTCGGATCCGACTTCTTTTGACGGGGCAACGGGAATCTACGTTGCCAACATGCGTCAAAAGAAAATTCCCGATTCAGTAATTAACGCGGGAGTGCAGCGATCACTGATAGAGCTTCTTGACCGCTCACTTCAGACCAACAATACACGTTTGGAAAAATAGAGATCGACAAGGCTTAGGTTGACGCGATCTCTAAAATCTAGAATCGTTGTACTCGGCACTTCGTAAATGAGTCGGTTTTCAACTACCCAAACGAGTCAGCTTTGGTGCGGTCGGCGTTCAATCTGCCACTTTTAGCTTAGAAACGGCCAATGCAACATGGCCCAATGTTTCAAACCGTTGATCTGTCTCGCGGGCAGTGCATTTTTGAATCAGCTGAGCAAACTCTTCTGTTCCATTGGGTAGTTCTGGTATCTCTTTAGATCCACGCGTATGAGCGTTCAAAATCTCGGTGACTGAATCACCAGAAAATAGCTGTTTTCCGGTTAGGCATTCAAAGATGACGCACCCGAGTGAATAGATGTCGCTCCTTGGCCCGATTGCTTCGCCAAGGATCTGTTCAGGAGACATATAGGGTGGCGAACCGCAAATATCCGTGCCGATGCTGATACTTTTTGTTTCAATCGCGAGGCCGAAATCAAGAATCTTGACCACGTCCGAATGCCCGCCAATTTTTGCCAAAAAAATGTTGGCTGGCTTCAAATCGCTGTGGACCATGCCGCGATCGTGAGCTTCATCAAGGCCATGACAGATCTGAGTGATCAGGGAAACCGTTTCAGGCACCGAAAGTGGGCCTGAGTTTCGAATGCGGTCCCTCAATGATTCGCCATCGAGATACTCCATTACGTAATAGAAGTCTCCGTTGCCTGTTCTACCGTAGTCGTAAATTTGAACCGTGTTCCAGTGAGATAGAGTTGCTGACAGCTGGACTTCGTTGCGAAATCGCTCAATTGCCTTTTCATCGAAAGCCGATTCGGCTCGAATCAGCTTGATCGCCGCGGGACGTTTCAGCAGAGCATGCTCAGCGCGATACACGACTCCCATCCCACCTCGGCCAATTTCTCTGGTCAAACGATACTGACCAAATCGCTTTGCCGAAACGGCTTCCTTTCGTGTTGCGTTGACAAACGCTGCACCCAGTGTTGACACGGTCGCCATCATCAAAAGCAATGACAACATCGCGTAGTTGGGAATGCCTGTACCCACAAGCTCTGGTTGCAACAGTGTTTGCAAAAATGCAACTAAGGTCGGTACGATCGCAGCTAGACCAGTCATCGTTGCCGTCCGCTTCCATGTGGCTGGTATGAAGACACCGTAGACCGCGATGAACACGGCGACAGCGGTTCCAGTCAAAAAGTGGAGGTCGTCGATCTCACCAAGATCTTTTCGTGCAAGCAAACTATTCGATTGCAACCACAGCGCCATGCATGCTTCGGTCATGGGAACTGCAAAAAGAAAGAACTCGATGAACCGTAGCTGTCCCAATGATGCTTTGGGTTTCTTTACCAAAAGCAACACAAACATGGACACAAGACAAAATGAAATCACGCGAAGAATCGTCTGTTGAAATGTCGGTTCTGCAAACAGATGGGATAGCAGCAGGACCAACAGAATCAATCCTGCAAGAATTGACGCTGCGAAAAGGAGACGCTCACGCAGCAGGCTTCGCGTTGCTTCGACAAATTCCCTGCCAAGACCGGTTCCAGTTTCAATGCGATTCGAGAGTGAGAATCGAGAATTCGACAGATCCGAAACATTGATAGACTTCGTCTCTGTGAAGCCGCCGTAGCTCTTATCAATAAATCGGAGTGGAAATTCCTGTGTAGGATCGTCTGCCATCGAATCTTTTTCGGGTGCGGAAGGCTAAGGGGGTATCCAGGTTGTTTATGAAACACGCACAGTCATTCGTCGGTTGAGTGGACATTTGGAAATCCAAGCCGCGAACCAAGCAAGCATCAATGCAGGGGACTATTTTTCATAACGGATAGTTAGACAAAGAGAGAAGACTATTGGATTTAGCAGGCTATTTGCTAAATTTAATTGTGGGATCTGATGAACCAAGCATCCCGTCAATTACGTGGATCACGCCGTTTCTCGCGTCGATTGTCTTAAGCACCTTAAATCCGCCGGCAGTCAGTTGACCATTTTCGTCAACGCCAATTTCTACTCTTCGGTGGTCATTACCCTCATGCCGCCAAACCATCACAGAGCCTCCCTCTTGGAAGTGCTTGTCAATCGTTTTACCGTAGACAACATGCCACGATAGGAAATTTTTTAACGGCTGCGTGTCTTCACCTGCGAGCAGTTCCTGAAACGCATCCGATTGAAGATGCTTTTTAGAAGGGATGAAGATCGTCTGGTACATCTTGGAATTAGGTTCACGATTCACCGCGTAGAAAAGTCTTGTTTTGACAAAAGCGACAAGCATTGGATTGAGGTCGACTTCCTTTCCAAACGCGAGCCCAACAGCTCCATCTGCCTGGATTACAGAACGCTCGGTCGTGTCAGCTTTCTGATTTGCACTGGTTCCCGACTCTGTTTGAGCGTGTGTTGCCGAATTCGAAACAGCAATGAAAATAAGAAGAGAACTGGCTTGGAATATTCTTAACATAACAGCTGCTCACCCTATGAAGACAAACGAATAACTAGTTGAGCATTCGCGTATGCTCAGTTTTGGATTCAACTATTTGAGAACAGCAGATTATTTTGCTTCTGTTTTGCTGGGTTCTTCACATCTGTCAATCAAGCAAGATTGGATTGGCAGCGATCTCTCCTTTACAGTCAAATTCAATTTTGGCCAAGGTCATCGACGATAACCTCCCTGGCGAAATGAAGACCGAGCAGATAGCAGTCTTATTTGGAGGATCGTTTCATCCTTAACAAAAGCCGAGATGACGCGTTGCACGCTCGACCCACTAAAATCGGCCAGGAACCTCAGAATCAATCGAAACTACTCCATCGCGGTTGGGTTTCATTTCCTAGCGTTTCATTTCAGATACCAATTGATTCGGCGTTTGTACGAGCAAGAAGTGACGCACTGACTACCTAAAGGCTATGAGAACATGCGTTCCATTTTTATTTTCGGTTTGTTTTTCTGCTGCTCCATCGGAGCTACATTCGGCCAACAAGCTGACCGAGCACTCAATCGACAACGCCTGTTTGATCGGTTTGACAAAGATCGAGATGGCGTTCTCTCCGCCAGCGAACGACAGGCCCTTCGAGCTTTCGTGACGAACCGGTCAAAGCAGAGCACTGACCGCGATGCGACCGCCAAAAAAGAAGGACTCGAAAAACTGTACAAGACTTCAGATGGTCCTTACGCTGTCGAGTTCGTTAAAAAACATGTATTGCGAGACAAGAAGAGGGACAAAGATTTGCAGTTGCGGATTACCTTCCCGAAGGAAGGTGAACAATTTCCGTTGATCGTGTGGTCTCATGGTGCCAGCGGCACTAAAGACAACTACCAGCCAATCGTTCGTCATTGGGTCAGTCACGGGTACGTTGTCATTGCCGCCAATCATTCCGACTCGCGAGCACTCAGGCCCATTGATCCGACCAAGAGACTGGGCGAGGCCACTTTTCGCGATTGGGAAAACCGCCCTGAAGACGTTCGCTTCATCCTCGATTCGATCGCTTCGCTGCAACGTGACATCCCAAAACTAGATAACAAAATCAATCGTAGCGTTATCGGCGTCGGCGGACATTCGTTTGGAGCCCACACGGCCCAGCTAGTCGGCGGCACACAAACCAAAGGATTCACGGGCGAAAGAAAAAGCCACGCCGATAAACGCCCCAAGGCTTTCTTGTTGATATCGCCCCAAGGTCGCGGGCCACAGCTTGATGAAAAGTCATGGGCTGAATTACATCGCCCCGCACTTGTCGTCACCGGATCCAACGATGGCGGCCGGAACGGACAAGACCATACCTGGCGGCTGGATCCTTTTGAATTTTCACCACCGAAAGACAAACATCTGTTGTTCATTGAAGATGCCTACCATGGGTTCGGTGGCATCACCGGCATTTCGGGCATGGGCAATTCCGGTCCCGAGAATCCAAATCACGTTGCTTATGTCCAGTCCACCACGACCGCATTTTGGGATGCTTATTTAAAGAACGATTCAGCCGCAAAACTCGCGTTGGCAAAGAGCAAGATCAAAACGCTCAGCGACGGAGAAGCTTCCATCCGCAGGCGCGAATCTGAAACACCCAAGCGGTCGACATCGAAAAAGGAATTTGACCAAGGTACCTCATTGGACAAGCGTCCAGTCGGCAAATTGAAAACTAAAACGCGGGACCTGGTTTGGACCGACCGTCAGCGTGATCGAGACATTCCGATTCGGGTTTATTCGCCCGTCAGCCCCGGCG
>JBCCSJ010000387.1:0-4663 GCA_039200505.1 Planctomycetota bacterium
ATGCGGTGCTCTGCCAATTGAAGCTACGGTGGCGAGACAACATTATTGGATGGAATGGGTATCTACTCAAGCAGCTTTTGAGATTCGAATCTGTTTTATCTGTTCAAGATGAACACCCTCACTCGGCTCCGGTGAACAGGAATGGCATCCGTCATCTCATTAACGTCTTTTTTCTCTTTCGTTTTGCGTTCAGTCAAAGCAGCTTCCCTTGTGAAAGCTGAGCACTTTCGAGCCGCCTGTTTGAATCACTTGAAAAACAGCTCAGTGCTGAGGCTGATAAACGAATGCGTCATCAGGAGTTTCCATCAAAGGACCGGACTCACCAAGGGCTCGAGAGGCATCCCACAGACACAAAAACCAAATTCCGGTTGTCATTGCAACCGACACACCTACACAGGGCAGGGCACCGAACTGGGCTAAACCCTCCGCAACCGTGAACATTAATTCGTTTATGTAAGTAACAAAAATGATGACGGCGATTCCTAAGACTAAAAGATAGAAAGGAACAAATGCCCCAACGTGATGGGCGATCCACGGATAAGCTCTCGCCAACAACCAGAAGTTGATTGCCGCAACTGCGACCGAACCGATTGCAACCACAAAGGTAGGTAAGGCTCCAATTGAAGTTGACATTGCCACCGACAGCGCGAGTGCAATTACCAACAAAGTGGATGGAAGCACTCGCGCAACGGATGCCAACAGGAGTATTTTAGCGGTGCTGCGGCGGTTGTTACTTGCCGCCGTCATCCACAATCGGGAAAACTGCTTTGAGACGCTGTCCATTAATATGCAGCCAACAATGAAGGGCGGAAACATCAGACAGAATCCAACCTTCCCGTGAATTGAAACGTCGGTCTCGGATCCTTCGATTAACTGCGTGGCAAAAAAAGCAACAACACAAACGAAGAAAACGAATCGTGGAAGCCAAGGCCAGCGATTGACCTGTCCCGTGCCAAATAGAAAATCGCCGATGTCGGTCAGGTTTGCTTTACCTGGTGAGAAATACTGAATCAGTCCACGCCACAAGACGTACAGCACACCAATCACGCAGAAAGCCACCCCCGTATGCAACGCTGTCACAAGTGCCGCCTGTGCCCAACCGGTTGGCGTTCTTACGTAAAACACGGGGCGAAGAAGATTCAAGATCATTCCGGTTACAACAAGACCTAAGACCGCAACCAACACGCCAGAAAGCTTCGAATGCTGTTTTGCTTCAGTTAGAACTTTTTCGCGAATGATCGGTGATTGCTTTGAAGTAACAACAAACCAGAATCGAAACAGGACTACGACCCCACCAATTCCTAACAACATTCCGGTAACAATATGCGCTTCGTCTGGTAATGCAGTATACGATTCAGTGAGCACGGTCATTAATTCCCGATTTGAGACTGCCAACAAAGAAATGAGGTATGGCAAAACGAGAACAAACAGAGCCGCTTTCTCCAGACACCCAACCCACAATGCTAACGCTAAACCAAGTAAACAGCCGCCAACGAACTCGGGACGAAACCCAACCAACACGCCATCTAAAGCAGAACAAATCACCCATGCACACGATGCGGTGGAAATCGCAACCAGAGCACAGGTTTCATTCATTCCCGGAACGAGCCTGCGTCGTTCGCACTTAAGATAGACACGACACGTGTAGCCCATTCCAACGAGGGCAGCCAAAAAGAAAATAATGACTCCGGTCGACTGACCATGCCATGCAATCGCACAACTCACGAGCCCAAAGGCGATCAACGCGCTTCGCACCAACCAGGAATTGCTGATCAGTGACCGTGCCGACAGAAAGTAACGGTTCATGACGTCATCCCCATAAAAAGCTCTTCCAGCCCGACACTCTCCGTCATCAAGCGATGCGATGTTTCACCTGAACTATTGAGGCATTCCCCCAACCTTCGATTTTTCTCTTCATCCCAGTCAGTCACCCAAACTTGCAGTCGATTTCCGTCGATGCGATGACTGACGACACCCGAGAAGTCACGGACCACATCCAGCAGGTTTGCATTGAGGAATAAACATTGAACTTTTTCCTTCAGCTCATCCAGTGAGCCGTGATAAGTAATTTTCCCCTCGTGAAGGATGGCAACATCCGCGGCGATGCGCTCAATGTCAGTCGTGATATGGCTGGAGAACAGAATGGTCTGGCCGATCTCATCATTGAGCATCAACAACGTTCTCAAGAACTCCTGACGCGCAACGGGATCGAGACTGGCAACCGGTTCGTCAAGAATCAGCAAATCGGGTCGGTGACCAATCGCCAATACAATACCGATCTTCTGCTGCTGGCCACCGCTGAGAGTGCTGATCGTCTTGTCAAGCGGAACATCCCACTCTTCACAAAATCGATCGACCAACCTTTGGTCCCATGTTTCGTAAAAGCTGGCCACCAGCTTCAACGCGTCACCGACTTTGTGCCAGAGCATGTCGTCATACTTTTGGGAAACATATCCAATCCGCCGCCTGATTGCAGCAGGGCTATCCCATGATCGATAACCGAACACTTTGGCCTCACCACTATCAATCTGCAACAAGCCAACAGCCGCTCGAATCAATGTCGTTTTACCTGCGGCATTGCGCCCCAGCAGCCCCGTAATTGTGCCCGGCTCCAGATCAAGAGACACGCCATCAAGAACGTTCTTCCCATCGAATGACTTGGTGACATTATCAAGTGACAACGGATTCTCTGCTTTGATGGGTTTGACCATGGCTTCTTCCTATTTTTTTGGTTTCACCGGCTTATTCCAATATTTCCTGATCAGTTCATTCAACCGAGTCTTTGAAACACCAACGTGCTGGGCATCCGCGACAAGCCGCTCGATTGCCGGTTTCAGATAATCCTCCGGCTTTTCGGCCTTCCGAGTGACCACCATACCGACGCCTCTTTTTCGCTCCACGACACTTTCTGTTTCCAGAAGTGAATAGGCTTTGGAAACCGTCATCGGATTGACGCCCAAATCAGAAGCCAACTGACGCACCGAAGGGAGCAATTCTCCCGTTTCAAACCGCCCGCGATCAATTTCGCGCACAACCTGATCGAACACCTGGCGGTATATCGGAACACCTGAATTGAACTGGATTGTGAACATGGTGTATTACTGTATCAATACACATGGGTCCAAGTCAAGAGTATGTTGAGATTTTTGTTGCAAGAAATCACAACCTGAAAAAATGTATTGACTCACCGCAATGATTCATAGATCCGCCTTCAAACGGAAAATCGGCGGCCCCAGCCAACGGTCTGATCAATTAACGCGAGCGTTAAGGTAATAGCCACCGTTATTCGCGGTGCACCGAACCGACAGTTAGTACCCTGTCGCTCACAACCAGAGGCCGAAAATACAATTTTCAAACAGTGTCTAGTGGTCCTTCGGAGCTCGTTTTTGCCTTAGGAAAAAATTCAGTGTGGTCTAAGGTCCGTCTATTCACAGTTTGCATCCATTGTGTCGTGTGCATTGCGAAAAGGTCCGCTGATGATGATTGTCCCCAAGACGATCAATACAGACCGATTGCAACTCGGTTTTTGAATTGGCTTCCTCAAGCGATGTCTGGGCTGGGACGGTTTCCGCCCCGGAATCACCACCTGAATGAGAGACAATACACATTTGGGAAAACGCATTGGTTGCAAGCCCACTCCCTAGCGAAGACAAGTACTATGTACGCTGTGGCAGACGTTGGCTTGAATCGAATGAACAATTCTCTGTTTGAGCTATCCCACGTCAATTAGTCAAAACGATGGTAAAGAGAACTCAAAAACTTTAAGCTAGGTGCTTGTTAAGAAATCAGCTTTTCAAGTTCACTTAAAGGCCAGGCCACGAATTCGTTGGCGGGTCGATTCCTCAACAACTGTAAGATAAAAAAATGATGCGAGTAATTCAATTGACAATGATTGGCTTGGCAGTCGTACTTGCCCAAACGGGTAATTTGCAAGCAAGTATGATAATTTTTGCTTCCGAAGATAGCGGGGCTTCTGACTTTCAGGACGATGGAGTGTTCGATATTCTTCGGCCTGGGCAGCTCGTCGCGGCTAGGTTTTCTTCGGGCGAAGAACAGCGTTTTTCCCTCGAATTCAATATCGCATCGTTGAGTGTGGTAGACGATGCGACCCTTCATTTAATTGAAATTCGCGATGACGGTGCCGATGTAGATTTGTACGGCTACGTAGGCGATGGCACCATTCAGCTTACCGATATGGGGAACGCAAATCTTACGAATTTAATTGCATCGGACGTCGGTGATGGCATTGTCAATACGAACACTATCGATGTGACTGGATTCGTTCAGGGCTTGGTTGGCAATTCAGAAACGTTTGCTGGCTTCTCATTTGTTTCCACGAGTGGTCCGCAATATCGAGTTGCGCCAAGTAACTCTTCAATATCATTTCGTCCCTTCCTCGTAATAAACGCTTCCGCCATTCCTGAGCCGAGCGGGCTCCTGCTATTTGGTGCGAGTGTTTTCTTGATTGCTGGAAGGCGACGATCTTCCTAATTCCTTTACTCAATTAGTTCATTGAAAAACGGCACCACCTCACTTTTTCATCCATGAGGCCAGAGCAAATGAGGGACAGGCCCAATAGTGTTCGGCACGCTGATTGCCGGGCTTTGGCAGGCAGGTCTTTGGGGGGTGAATTGAGGCCAGAGTAGCCCAGCGAATTCGATGC
>JBCCSJ010000388.1:0-4589 GCA_039200505.1 Planctomycetota bacterium
AATTGTATGATAATAAAATTTACGTCCTTTTACTTGATTTCTCGAATTAAAATAATAAGGAGCGATCGCCGCTACTTTATGAGTCAATTCAATTCCTATTCGGTGGGTCATCATGCCGCCATTAGAAGCACCCGTGAAATAAATTCGACTGGCATCAGCATGCCAACGGCTAATCACAAGATCGATTAATGTCGACAAATACGAAACATCATCGACATCGGAATTTCGTCCACGGCGAAAAGTCCTGCCTCGGCCATCATTCCACTGGGCTTGAATCCCGCTTGGATAAACAACGATAAACCGATTAATATCGGCAAGATTTTCGAAATTGAATCGTTTGGCAGTCGCCCTGCCATCATCTTTTCCACCACCATGCAAAACAAACATCACCGGTAACTTTTCGGTAGGTTTGAACTTGGTCGGTGTCCGAATCGTATATTCTCTTTTTAAACCATCGTGTTGTAATGTGTAATCGACATATTTGCCGTCGGCCCCATCTTTTGCGTCTTTCGATTGGGCATGGACAGTCGAAATTTCAATCAGAATGACCAGGAACACCATGACTGTTTTCGACAGGACAGATATCTGAAACATTGAAAATCCCCTTGCATTTGACGGATATGAAACACGATTTTGGGATGAAAGTTTCGCCGGGAAAAACGCCCGGCATGCACGATTGGGGCCGTCATCCGTCGTGATTAGCTCCAGGGAAGATAACGATAAGACGCCGGATTCCGACTTTACAATGCGATTCGGTTCGATTTTTAGCAGACTCGCGGCAATGCCGCTGATTTTGATGAAAACCGATTTTTGGTAATGACTCCCGGCCAAGGTTTTCAAATCATCGCCAAAAAAATGTGGCATTAAAATGCAAAAATCTTGGTTACCAACCGCGAAGTGTCGAAATATATGAGCCTTGAGCGTCAGCCCATGAAACCGATGTCTTTTGAAATGGGTGTCACTATCTGAAAATGAGGAGACTCGAATGATTAGCGGCCAGAATGAAGAACTCCGGCAGGTTGATAACAGCCCGGATTTAATTTTAGACTTAATACGACCTACCGGTGGCGCTGCCAGACGTAAGAATCCTGTAGCAAGTTTTGATACTCTTGTTGGATTAAACCGATAAGCTTTGGCCCTTCCGGTAATGAAGTAACCAGGTTTTTGGTCTCACCGATGTCAGCAGTGACATCATAGATTTCAAAGTCGGTTAAAACGGCTGACCGTAGTCTTTCGATGATGCCGTTATGAATATTTTGGACTTTTGGAAATCGACCTCCATCAATGGTAGCGAGAACTTTCCAATTTTTGAAACGCATGGCAACACGTTGTTTATTAATCGAATTGTAATAGGCCCAAATAAGAGGTCGTGATTGTTCAAGTTCTTCCCCCATCAAGAAGCTTGAAATGTCCATTCCGTCCAATTTCAAATTTTTTGGCAATTCGGAATCGGCAAAGCTGCAAAAAGTAGGAAGCAGATCAAGTGCAGAAAGTGGAACTGAGGTCCGTCCGGATTTGATTTTACCGGGCCAATAGAAAATTCCAGCAACCCGGAAGCCAGCTTCGTTGGTCCACAGCTTCATTCCCTTTAATAGCCCGGGAGTTCCAAATGATCGGTTGGCTGATCGGTAACGATTGAGGGTTTCTGGGCCATTGTCCGACGTGAAAATAACGAGTGTGTTTTCGTCGAGCCTCGTTTTTTTTAGCCGATCCAAAAGTCTTCCGACCGCAAGATCGACATTGGTTACGTTGGCAAAATACTCTGCCTGTTCCCGTGACTGGGTTATCCCCAGATAAGAATTGACGAGCTTTTCAGGCGAAGCAACAGGTTCGTGTGGCTCGTGAAATGCGATGTACAAAAAGAATGGATTTGTATTTTGGTCTGACTTTTTCTCCTGTCTCTTGTTCAACCAATTTAATGCCTCATCCATTACGATCTGACAACTAAAACCATCTAGCGGTCCGACCGGTTGACCATTACGGACAAAATTTTTGGGATCTTTGTGGCTGGGCGAGGCATTATTTTGGGTGGCGAACCAATGATCGAAACCGTGGTCATTGGGCTGGGGTTGATCATTGGAATCAAAACGGCTGTTGCAATGCCATTTGCCAGCCATGGCTGTGTCGTATCCTGATTGTTTCAACAATCGAGCCATAGTCGTTTCCTTTTGCCGCATATGAACTTGATCCCGGGCATCAGGTTTGATTTTCTCTGCCGCGGGAATCCAGTCATAGACTCCCGCTCGGTTTGGGCTTCGGCCGGTTAATAGTCCCACCCTTGAAGGGGAACAAACGGGAGCCGCTGAATAAAAAGACTGGCATAAAAGACCTGCTTGTGCCATCGCATCCAAATTTGGTGTTCGGATGTGAGGATGGCCGTAGCAGCCGATGTCTCCAAAGCCGAGGTCATCGCATAACAAGACGATAATGTTAGGACGATCGTCTGCCAAAACGAAAGCCGGAAAAATAAGCGTCAATATCAGGAGGCTTTCAGCCCTGCGTAGTAGGTCAAAAAAACCATCGCTAAAAATTTTTAACAACTTGATACGAGACATGTTGATTGGGCCTTCAAGACTGGTGGTCACGGAAATCATTTTACAAAAAAAAGCGAGACCCGGCGGTCCCGCTTAACATCAATTTCCAGTAAAAACACTATCCGTCAAATTCTTGAAAAATCGACGACTCTATCAACCTTCTTTTTTGTCTTTCTTTTTTTCGTCTTTACTGTGGTCTTCGTGGCTGATGGCAACTTCTTCGCCCATCTCGCCTAACAACTCCTCAATGGCTCGGTCTAGTTTGTCCCCCCGAAGGTTTTTGTGACGAATTTTCCCTTCGGAATCGATCAAATAGATGGTTGGCCAACCGCGAACAGCCCAGTCGGAGGAGATCTCGCCGTCTTCTTGACTGTTTTGAAAGCTCCTCCAATTGAGATTCTTTTCCTTGACGACTTCGCGGATAGATTCAAGATCTCTGTCACTGTTAACGCCGATCAACGCGAATGGTTTGTCCGCCAGTTGTGCTACGAGCGACCGCTCGTGTGGGTACATAGCCCGGCAAGGTGGTCACCAATCGCCCCAAAAGTCAAGCATCACGACTTTACCTTCGTAGTCACTTAGTTTGAATTGTTCGCCATCGAGGTCGACTCCAACGATCTCTGGTGCTTCATCACCGGGGGCCGGAGCGACTGGTGCAGCCATCTGTTTTTTAGAGATTTTAGCTTTGGGATCGGCCGCCGTTTTACTAGCGGCAGCTTCTGTCTGACGCTTCATTTCTTTTTTCAGGTTGGCCGCATCTTTCATCGACGAACCGTTTGACGAAGCTACATCTGCTGGTTGGCCGCAGCCAACGATTGCAATCAGTGCGATCAGCAGCGTAGAAAAAATCGAAAGTCTTTTCACGATATTTCTCCAAGCACTATAAAGCGATCTATTGACCCTATTTTTCGGTGCGATCCAAGCTACGGGCGCCGACAATAATCGCGATTGTCGCCGTTAAAAATGCCGCACCCATCAAGCACCAAGCAAAAATCCAGAAACCTAATCCGAGAGTCATTTCAATCTTCCAATAAAACTGATCAAAGTTTAGTCATTCGTCGTCGCAATTACCACGTTGTTACAAATCCAAATCGCACTGGAATTGGATTTTCTACGAATTTATACGGTCAATCAGAGTTCTGTGGACATTGATACGACGATTCGAGTCAATTTGAATGATGCGATGACCACGCACGCCTTGGTGTACTTCGGGGCGGCTGAAATCTGAAAGCTTAATTCGAGGGAATGGACTTGAAAAATCACTATTGTTTTTGCAAAATTGCGGTCGTCGGAGGAGTGGCTGAGTGGTCGAAAGCGCCTGATTGCTAATTAGGTGAACGGGTCAAACCGTTCCGCAGGTTCGAATCCTGTCTCCTCCGCTTAAACTTAAAAAGCCGGATCGCTTGATCCGGCTTTTTTCCATTTGTCGATCGAGAATCACTTTCCCATTCGTTAGTCGGTCGACTTAATTGAAATGACATAATCCTGCAGGCCTTCGGCTGGAACCGTTACGCTTAACGGTGAGTCGTCGGAATACTTCGGCGGTATCGAAGTTTTAGCAGCCTTCATGCGAGCAAGTTTTGCTTCTTCGGCCGAGCTGTCTTGGTTGTTTCGTTTCTTTTCCTGTATTAAAGACTCGTATTCGGCAATTTCTGCCGGGTCATATTCTGGCGATTGAATGGAGATTTTGTGTTCTCCAACAACCGCACCCGGACCCGCATTGCGTCGTAATTGCAGAGTAAATTTCCCTTCATCGTCGGTTCGCCCGAATGAAAATGGCCCCACAACTGTTTCGGTGTCTGTTGGCTGAGGCGTAAAATTGACGACGACACCGCTGACCGGTTGATCGTCTAGCTTAACAACACCTGTGACTGGAGCCGTCTGAAATCCGCTGCCCCCACATCCCAGAAGTGTCAAACCAAAACTACATGCAATCAAAATAAGAAAATTTTTTTGTTTCATTTCCCAAAATCCAATTGGATACCTGCGTTCAATAGGCTTCGAAGCTAAAGAGCTTCAATTTGTTAATAAAAATAAAAAAACAGGCTCGACAAT
>JBCCSJ010000389.1:0-4541 GCA_039200505.1 Planctomycetota bacterium
GGAGTTTTGCAGGCCCGCCCAGCAGAAATCCTGTCGCCAGAAATTCAATCGTCCAAACAACCTGCTCGCGATCCGGAATCGGCTCGTCCGGTCCAGTCCGCAACCGCTCGGATGTTGGCTCCGGTTTTGGAAACACCTCAACCGATCACAAGTTCAGACGCAGCCGTTGACGAGGTGATCGAGGACCTGCGGGTCAAACGAGCGGCCGCTACTATTCACCCAGTCAAACGCGAACCCGTTCATCCGGCGGCAATCTCTCGTCTTCCAAAGCCATTCATTCAAGGAGATGTCCTAAAGTTTATCACGGGAAATCAAGAGATCACTCTTAACGGGGCCCTGATGACCGAATTGTTTGGTAGTGGTGTTACGACAGGAACACTGCAGGGATTTACGCTCGGTAGTGAAGATGGCGAGATATTGCAGAATGGAACCGCAGCAACCGCACCACTTGCAGCTTCCGAAGATCTGAAATTTAAACCTAATCCAGATGGTAGGCGAGCAGTACTCAAATTTGAAAATTCAGGTCAAATGAAATCGGTTGACATTCGAATTAACAATCAACCGCCTGAAATCCTTGTCCCACCAACGCTTTATCTATTAAACCAAAACGAAGAAGTAAAGTTTAAATCACCGGTCATTGATCCAGATCTAGATCGGCCTGGTTCAGGGTCTAAAGTTGAAGAAGTGTTAGAGCTCAATGCGGAACCGCTGGATGGTCTTGATCCGCAAAACCACAGATTCGAATTTGTGACGGACTCGATTCCTAACGCCGAACAGGCAGATGAAAATCTACTAAAGATTAAAGTTTCAAGCCCAGACACAAGTCGGACCTATCAATTTAGAATCGAAGCGACAGATTTAGAGGCCGAAAAAACTTCCAAGAATTCGATTACAGAAGATATCGAAGTACGATTCGTAGAACCCAAAATATCTCTTTTCTCACCTCTTGCTAGTTCACCCCTGGAACTTTTGGAATGGAAGGGGCTCGAATCGCAATCTTACCAAGATCAATCTTTAAAAATATTCAGCTCATCTAGTATCGTCAGCAAATTGAACATCGATGTGGCTGTTCCTTCTGGAGTCCGGTATCGACTATCTGACTCGCCTGAAACCAACGACGATTTGAAGAAGTTTTTGTTACCAGAACAAGGTTTTCTTAACAAACTGGATCTGGGAAACAATTTCGACCAAACTGCTTTTGCTACCGACGCCAGCCTCAATTTTGAAGTCGCAAAAGAGACCGTGCTTTATCTTTATATTGCTAACGATCCTTCTAACGCTGACTTTGACTCTCTGATTGCTCAATTCACCATCGTCCCACCTTCCGAAACTCTCAAGAAGCCGGTAATCACGCGATTTAAAACGGGCCTACTACGAGATTTTGAGTCGATCGCCGAAGCAGATCCAGCCACCATTTACGGCGGTCAGGCTATGATTGAACTGAGCGGCCAAAACGCAACGCCCGGGGGTGAGCTTCGATTCTTTTTGGTTCCAGACGATAAAGTATGGAGCGAAGCTATTGAGTTGGGCAAGCCACTGGAAGTGCCTACCGACACGAATCCAGTGAGTGGAACGTGGAACCACCGTCTAGTGATTGACGGGAATGTTGGAGACCAAGGAAATATCTACGTCATCGCCTATGACAAATCCAGCTCGACACTCAGTTTTTCCAAAGAGAAAGTAGACATTTCAATTTCTGCTTTTGCCGATCCGGTAGCTGCACCTGTGATTAGCCGACAAACCGGCGACAGTTCAACTGGTCCAATCGTGTATCGGACCAAGGAATCCGAATTAGAAATTTCCGGAACGGGTGGTAAAGCGGCGACCGAGATCGGCGTGTTCACCCCCGAAAGTTCGACGCAGTTCCTCGGTAAAAAAGAGATTACAGGTGACGGGAATTGGACAATTCAATTCCCAACTGGCGAAGATGGAGTGAAGGAATACGTGATCCGTGTTTTCCAAGGAGAACAGCAGCTGGCTGTTTCCAGCGCATTCATGGTCGACAAGCGAGGGTCTGGATTTAAGGTCGAAAGCGTCCAGCCCGAATCATTTGGAACCTCCCCGGGCGTTACCCAATTGAGAGTCACTTTCCCTCAAGAACACCCTCTTAATCCGACTCATGTCACAACTACGAATGGTATCGCATCGGCAAAACCTGGACTTTTTTTCTTGACCGCTGCCAACGGTGACGAAAAGTTCCTAGGTGTTCCTTCGGCGGCAGATACGGCTATTTACGAGAAGGCGTCCAACTCGGTCCTGCTCTCGTTAAATAGTCTTGCTCCCGATCTTTATCAGGTTCGAGTCTCCGGAACGTTGACGGATATATTCGGCAACCAACTAGAAGGTGTCCAAGAAAGGCCTGGAACAACTTATTCCAAAATCGTCGGTCGAGCGGCGGCGAAAACCGAGTCGGCTCCTCCGGTACCAACGGTTGCCAGAGGAATTTCTGGAGGGGCAACCGGTGCCTATGTCCCCTATCCTGATTTTGTTGAACCTTCGGAACCATCGAACGGATTCAATCCGAGTGACAAGGTGGAAACTCGGGTGGCACGGCTCTATTTTTATCGAGATGCCCATCGCGTCGCCCAGATCATCAATCGAAAAGTCAAATCGCACAATCGACAGGGGGCCGACACCCAACAACAACTTGCCGATCAAGCCCGAATCAAAGCGGAACAATTTTCGTTTGCCCGGCAAACGGCCGAACAACAAGCGATTGTTCTCGCACAGACATCGCGACAAAAAGAGAACGAACTTCGTCGAGCTCAAAATTCAGTTGATACGATCTTTCGCGAAATTACAGTGCTCCAACGTCAAATTACAGCGGACCAGGACGCCGACGAAACAACCAAACAGAATCGTGCTGCCCAGTTAGCTAAGCTTCAGGCGAGTGCCAGTTCGTTCAGCAATCGGGTGAATGAACTTCAGGCGGAAGTCCAAGGTCTACGGGCCCAGGAAGTCTCTGCGAACGAGCTGGTCCAAAAAGCTCAGAACGACGAAAGACTTGCCCGGGAGGATCAGTTTCGACGCGAAGTCGCCGCTGCCCAGTCCGACCCAGACACCTACGCTCCCGGTGTGCCCGATTCGATTGATCCAGTCGAGCGAGTCTCAGTATCGGTGGTGGGTGAAGGATTGCTACAGCTACGCGGCCCGCTCAAAGGGATTAACTTGATTCGGATGGCGATCGATCAATTAGATTCGCCCGTAGGTCAAGTTCGCGTTTCCGTTCACTCCGTACAACTGAATGGGGAACAGGTCGATCGAATGGAAAAGGTGGCCAAGCGAGCCGAACAGTACATCGATCAAGCTCGTTTTCTAACGATGCAGTCCTCTGAAATGCTTCGAAAAGCAGTCGTCTACGTTGCATCGGCCAAAGCAGATCAGTCCCCCATGCTGTATTCTGAAGGGACCCAAGAACAACGAGATATCAAATACCTGCATGCGTTTTTTGGAAAAGACTTTATCGACGAACTGAGAGCACTCGATTCGGAATTCCTGAGAACCGGTAACAAATTACTATCGCTGCATTCGATGGACACGACCAGCCTCGCATCCGCATTGAATTTGATTGCGTTAGCCAAAAATAGCACTCGTCAAGAAATTTTTCATTGTTTTGAACAGATGCTGCAATCTCAGTTGCCACTGGCTGAACAGAATTTTGTCACGTCGAACCAGTCATGCGAATGCGACTGCCACGGCTTCAAAATGTTCAAACGGTGCCATCATAAAACGCCTGAGATTTGCATGTTGGCCTGCAATGCAAATTTTGAATCATTGAAGGGATTCTTTAACTCACAGAATGGTTATGACGACACGATGACTCCGTTACAGCGCGAGTTTATTCGTCTAGCCCAGATCTTCAAAAGCCGTTTGATCACGGAATTGGAATATAAACAACGCGTCCGCGAACGGGCGATCATCGAAGAACGATTAGGGAATCGTTTGGAGGAACTACAGGCGGCGAAAGATAGCGAAAGAAGTGCCAACGAAACTGCGGCAAAGGCAAGAGAGGCAGTTTTAAGACAGGCTCAGCAGGTCCAGGTTTTATCGCAAGCCGTCTACGCACAGATCAATGGAACACTTGATAAATTGGCCCAAGAAATTCTTGCCGAGTCTCAACTTTCATCGGATGTGAAAATAGCCATTAAAAACGCCAGATCCGGTGGCTCGAATAAGACGGATTTGTATAGCTCCCTTGAAGCACTGAAGGATGACAGGTCACTGAAAACGTGGATAGCAAACATCCAAAAACTCGAGAACTATAAAGCATTTATTCAAGATTTTACTGGTCAAGATTTTCGAAAGGAATTTCTTAATTCTGGACGAACTCGTTCAGAACTTGTTCTTGAATTTTATGATCAGCTTGATGGAAAAAGCCAAGGAGCGAATGTTTTCATTGGACCCCTTCTGAAAGATCTTGTTAGTAGGAACAGCAGAGAAATGGCTACGGCAATAAAAATTGGCATCGAAGTGAAAAGGAGTTTCCAAAACAAGATTTTCGCAGAGTTTTCAAGCTTGATTACCTACTTTCAAAAAACTCC
>JBCCSJ010000390.1:0-4522 GCA_039200505.1 Planctomycetota bacterium
CCCGCTTGCCGAGCGGGAAAAAATCAAAAGAACTCTGATTCCAGACATGGGTTTAAGGACGTAATTGCTTGCGAAAAGCGGTTATATCTCGGGTATAAGTTTAGTAAAAATGCGTCACAGCCAAAAATCGACACCCATTTCAAAGATCACTCAAAGATAAAGGAAATCGTCATGAAGAAAATTGGATTACAGCTCACCGTCGCCATCGTGACAATTTTTACCTTGCAAATGAAATTGCCAGCGGACGATTGGTTAAGATTTCGCGGTAATGATGGATCCGGAGTAGCCAAGGACTCCCAGCCGACCGTGACAGAATTTAGCCAATCTAAAAATTTGGTATGGAAGTCAGAACTCCCTGGAGCAGGGGCTTCATCTCCCATCCTGGTTGGGCAAAAAATTTTTATCACATGCTATTCCGGCTATGGGCTGAATCGAGAAGTGCCCGGTGATATCGCGGATCTGAAAAGGCACGTTTGCTGCTTCGACAAATCGTCAGGTAAAAAGATCTGGCAGAAAGATCTCGACTCGGTCCAACCGGAAGACCCCTTTTATGGAATGGGTGTCCCTGAACATGGTTATGCGAGTGCCACACCGGTCTCGGACGGCAAATACTTGTTCACATTTTTTGGCAAAACCGGCGTCCAGGCATTCGACCTTGATGGTAACTCGATTTGGTCCACCAGCGTTGGCACGAGTTCAGGTTCTAGAAAATGGGGTTCGGGAGCCAGCCTTGAAATTCATGACAACATCGTGATTGTCAATGCAAGTGACGAATCAGCCACGCTTTACGGATTGGATAAACAAACGGGGAAGACGATCTGGAAAAATGACAACATTGAAAATGTTTGGAGTACCCCTCTGGTAGTTGGCACTGGGGATGAGGCAACGCTTGTTTTTTCAGTTCCCTACGAGGTCTGGGGGCTCAATCCCAGCAACGGAAAACTAAAGTGGTTTTCAACCAACGGGGTTCAGGATAGCACGGTATCGACGTCCCCAATTGCTGAAAACGAAACGATCGTTGCCATGGGTGGAAGATCGAGTACCGCCGTAGCGATTCGAACCGGCGGCGAAAAAGGACAGGATGTCACTGACAGTCATACCATTTGGGAAGCACGTTCGACCAGCAAGATTACGACTCCTGTCATGGTAGATGGTCACATTTATGGGATCAGCCGTGGAATAGCGACCTGTCTGGACGCCAAAACGGGAGAAGAAGTTTTTCGCGAGCGAGTCCCAACCACCAGCGCAAATGGGACAGGACGTCGAAGTCCGAGTTCCGACTATTGTTCTCCCGTAGTAGCCGATGGGAAAATCTACCAATTCACGAAAAACGGCAGCTGTTATGTCATGGCTGCCAAACCAAAATTCGAGATGTTGATGGTCAATTCAATCAACGACGGGTCCGAATTTAATTCCACGCCTGCCGTTTTAGACGGGAAGCTATTTGTTCGTTCTAATAAATTTTTATACTGTATCGGAAAGTAATACCGATCCACCAAAGCAGAGCCAGGCATCAAGCGTTTTATGAATGAACAAGTCAAAAGAGAGCTTCGATCCACCCGCGAAATACGAAAAATGCGAAAGGCCGGATTGGTTGTTTGGGAAGCTCACCAAGCGGCTGCAAAGATTCTCAAACCTGGAGTATCGACTGCTACGATCAATCAGGTTTATCAAGACACCTTTCGGCGGCATCAAGCGACCTCTTTATTTTTGAATTACGGTGGTCAACCTGGCGTCCCACCGTTTCCAGCCGAGACCTGCATTTCAATCAATGACGAAGTGGTACATGGTATTCCCGGTCCTAGAACCGTGGAATCTGGTGACATCGTTTCGCTGGACACCGGTTGCAAGATCGATGGGTGGTGCGGTGATGCCGCGGTAACTCACGCATTGGGTGAGATGGATCCTGTTTCGATCAAGTTGCTTAAAGTAACGAACGACGTTTTGAATTTAGCGATCGATCTGATGGCAACTCAAAATCTTTGGAGCGAAGTTGCCTCCGAGATGGAGACTTTCGTTAACGACGCTGGTTTTTTTGTCGTCAAAGAGATGGTAGGGCATGGGATTGGAAAACAATTGCACGAACCGCCCCAGGTTCCCAACTACTTCAATTTTGACATTCACGACGACTTTGAACTTAAACCAGGGGTAGTTCTGGCAGTTGAACCGATGGTCAATGTTGGGACCAGCAATCTATTGACGCTCGATGATGGTTGGACGACGGTGACTGCCGACCGCCAAAATAGTGCCCATTTCGAACATACAATCGCGATCACCAAAGACGGTCCCATTCGTCTGACCGGACCACCGAATGATTCAGAGATCGATCAGTTACCCGAAGACCTTCGCAACCCTGACGAATGGGTGCTTTGGTAAGGGGGCCAGCCGTCTGTTTGATTTAGTGCTCTCGATGGTTTTGGTTTCAAAGTAAAACAGGCTGACCTAGCACCGTGGTTTGAAATTCGTTTGTAGTTGGAAGCCGATTTGAAAAAATTGGAACAAGAATCGGGAGCGACCATGACAACCCAATTAAGATCATCCCACCCGGACGCGGTGGGGTGCAATGAATGTGGGTGCCGGCGAATTCGTTAAGATAATCCAATTGTTTTATGAATTGCCGAAGAAGTTGTGATGCAAAACGGGATTAATGCTGTTTCGAATCTGGTCGTTTAGTTTCTTGCAGCCGAAACGCTTTTTCCTGTACATACAATGCCAGGCGTTCTTCTTGAGCTTGGTCGACAATCTCGGTGGCGGTGGCCAGTTGAATTGCGGAACGTTGGTTGTTGACGGCCTCTTCGAACTTTCCCAGAGAAGCTTGGGCAGCGGCCAAAGTTTCAATGTCGGCAATTGTTTTCGGCCGGTTTTGCACTGCTCGATGAATCCGGGCCAAGCCTAATTCTGGATTGTAGACCTCTTTTCCAGGGCAAGTCGCATTCATCCAGGCAAGCCGCTGCAGCCCTGTCGAATTGGGAGCGAGTTGATTAGCTTTGGAAAAATCAGCGTAGGCTTCCTTCCAAAGCCCAAGTTTGACTAGTACGTCACCTCGATTCAAATAGGCAACATCATTTTGACTTGCCATTTCGATCGCGCGATCGTAATCATTTTGAGCGTCTTGGTACCGTTTGAGTGCAAACAGAGCGTGGCCCCGGCCAGTGATTGCTTGCAAATCTTCAGAATCAAACCTGAGTACCGAAGTGTAGTCTTTGACAGCAGCCTCAAACTGGTCCATCTGATAAAGCACTTCCGCCCGATTGAACCACGCAGGAACATGATCCGTTTTTTGCTTCAGCACTTCGGTAAAGTCACGTGCAGCGTTTCGGTAATCCGATGCCCAGGCATGGGCAATTCCGCGTGACATCCAAGAACGATACCGCTGGGGTGCGGCGATAATTCCTCGATCAAAATCAGCCATCGCTTCTGCAAAAGTTGCGTCTGCTTTGGAGTCCTGGTCGCTTGCCAAACTCTTGGCCTTCTCAAAATTCACTTCGGCTCTTCGATTCAACGCCCACCCTAACAACGAATTGACGTATTCCCGATTTTCCGGAGTCAAGTCTTTGAGGTCTAAAGTGGACTGGCATAGTTGAACCATGTCAGTGAAATCCTGGGTTGTTTTCGCAGTTTTGGTCGATTCGTAAATCGCCATCACCCGATCTTCCTGACCCGACTTAGCAGCTTCAGAGGTATCTTGGCTGAAGACCGATTCGCAGTTACCCATCCATCCGAAAGTCACGATCAATATGGCAATTCGGACACGTTTAGCAATATTAAATTGGATCATTTTATCCCTCCTTGGAATACCTGATTATTCTTGAGGCTCCGTCATACTCATCGGATCGAGTGCAGCCTGGAGTTGGTCCTCTGGCAAAACTTCTTGTTCGATGCACAACTGGCGAATCGTTTTCCCGGTCGCGAACGCTTCTTTGGCAAGTTTGGCCGCTTTTTCATAACCAATGTAAGGATTCAAACTAGTGCACATTGAAAGGCTTTGTTCGACAAACGATTCGCACACTTCGATATTAGCTTCCATTTCTGCGGCACAAAAATCAACGAAAGCTTTGGTTCCATTTGCCAGCAACATGATGCTTTCCAAAGTTGTATGACACATTATGGGCATCATAATGTTTAACTGGAATTGACCACCGGCAGCTCCGCTGAGAGTAATCGTTTGGTCGTTCCCCATGACCTTGGCAGTCAACTGCATCATGCTCTCACACATCACGGGATTGACTTTTCCGGGCATAATCGAGGAACCCGGCTGGCGAGTCGGCAATGAGACTTCATAAAAGCCACACCGCGGGCCTGACCCCAGCCAGCGAATGTTGTTGGCGACATTGAACAAGGTGGACGCAATCGTTTTCAGATGGCCATGGCACGAAACCAGCCCATCTCTCTGAGCATTAGCTTCGAAATGATTTACGGCTTCGACGAAGGGAATGTCCGTTTGATCGGCAACGACTTTGGCGACGCGGGCTCCAAATTCTGGATGAGTGTTAATTCCTGATCCGACCGCCGTGCCCCCAAC
>JBCCSJ010000391.1:0-4507 GCA_039200505.1 Planctomycetota bacterium
CAAAAACCAAAATGCACCACGAGCCCCAAAGGGACGACAGAAACGATTTTGCGGGCTATTCTGTCGCCTCTTCGAGGCTTTGCGTTCAATTCGGTTTCTTAATCCACGGGTTAACACCCGTGGCTACAAACTGTCGTCCCTTCGGGACTAACCGAGCCCGATCCATGGGTTGGCATTCGTGGGGGCGAGTCGGCGTGAGCCTATGGAATAAAAAAATCGAAACGCATCACGAGTCCCGAAGGGACACAGAAACGATCACACGCAACTCCTGTCGCCTCTTCCGAGGCTTTGCGTTCAATTCGGTTTCTTAATCCACGGGTTAACACCCGTGGCTACAAACCGCCGTCCCTGCGGGACTAACCGCTCGACCCATGAGGTTCGATGATCGCATCTACTGACTAATTAATCGTTTCGATCTTCCAGTACTGCGTCCAGTGTCAATTGCTCTCGGGTACGATTCGCGTAATGAATCCCGCCACCAATCAAGCCAAGAAAAACTAAAATGACGGCCGGTATCATGATCCCAAAATAAGATGGAAGCCTATCAGCAAAAAAGAGTCTGCCCCAACCAACGTAGACTGCAATAACTAACCCCACTCCTGAAATCAAAATGGCATTTTTGATGTATTTTGATTGTTGAACCCTCGATTCCGGAGCTGTAAGTCCCAGGTAAACCGAGAAAATCACCAGAAAAATTGAGCAACCGGCGACGTCCCCCCACGCACCAGATATTCCCTGCAGGCAAAGATACCAAATCCACATTCCCACGCTGGAAGAAATTGCTGTCGTACGAATCGCTTGAGGTGAAAGAGTTGGATTCGCGAGCGATAACTTCCCGGCCTTTTCCTGTTCATTGCCAAACTCTTTTTTGACCAAAAGTTGCGCTTTGTGGAACTTCAAGCTGAATACCATGATTGCGGTCGTATAAACCAGACTTAATATAATTAAGGCAATTAATTTGTTTCCAATTGCGGGGGAGAACATGATGATGAGCATTGCAACCACGAACCCAAACCCCATCACGCCGCTCAGGATTCCGCCTCGAACCACTAGCTTTTTTTCCTGCTTGGAAGTTGCCTGATTGACCGCTTGGCGGACTCCAAACCAAGCTCCAAGGATCCCTGCGAAAGCCCCAAACAAACCGCCCATGGTTCCCAGGAATGCTCCTGATAAAACCCAACCAAATAATCCCGACATCGTTGATCCTCCCAAAAGATTCTTAATGGTCCAGGTCGATGCAGCACCGGCGGTACCTTTTACGATGACTGACCCCGCGGCTGCTGAGATGATTGGCAGCGCGGCCATGACAGCGATCGAAAAGGATGCCGTAGGCTGAGTTTGTGAAAGGGCGTTCTCCACAAAAATGTGCAGGTCTTCTTTCACCATCGCTCGACCTCGGGAAAGCCTCTGTTTGACAGCGCTTTCTGAGATGCCTAATTGGCAAGCAACTGATTCGACAGATTGATTTTCCCTGTAAAACAGAATCAGCGGTTCGCGATAGTTGTCAGGTAACCTTTCCAGAATCGACCAGAGTAAGTTTTGCTCTTCCCGGTCGATCGCAATGGTTTCGGGAGACTCAAGACTGCTCCGTGGCTCAGTTACTTCATCGAGTTGCACGCCTTCGACATGACGAATGTTGGCACGCTTCCTTCGAGTGTTTCGAGCCAAATTTCGAACGACACCGCAAAGCCAGCCGGCAATGCGATTCCCATCTGAAATCTCGTCTTGCTTTTCCCATGCGATCAGGAAAGTCTGTTGAGCCAGATCTTCGCTTTGGGCAAAATCACCAACGCCGCTGTAAGCCACGCTGGTGACAAGATTCTGGTACTTTCGCACAAGTGCCTCAAAAGCGGTGCGGTCTCCCAGACGGATCGCAGTTAACAAAGCATTGTCAGATTGAAGCCCTTGAATATTTCCCATTTTGCAAACCTGGTAAAGTCATCAGATACCGCTGATAAATAGAACTGTTGGCGGAAGACCTTTGGGTGACAAAAATTTGACCATTTTTTGAAATGGTCAAATAAAAACGACAAAATTCGGTGAAAATGGCATCCGAATAGACATCGGGCTGCTTAAACTTCACACCATCATTTTAAATGAGACGATACGGTTTCAATGGTCGGAATGAAGGATTGGGAAATGAGAATTCGAGGAATTTGGATTTATTGTGTTGCTTTGATTTTCATTTTGAGTCCGGCGATTCTGTTTGGGCAAGATACCAAAAGTCAGAATAAAAAGAAGAAAAAGAAAGCACCCCAACCGTTTCAATGGGTCAACCCGCTATCTAAAAACGACAAAAAACGGGTTCCTCAAATTCAGCACTCCACATTTCAAAGCCCGACTTTGGGCGTGGAGGTCGGATACTGTTTTTATCTGCCATCGGAATATCAAAACGATGGTTTTAAAGACAAAAGGTATCCTGTCGTCTACTACCTTCATGGAGGTCGACCTGGAAGTGAGAAAAAATCAATTCGTTTGGTGAATGAAATTCACAAGCACATCGAAGCAGGCGATGTACCTCCGATGATCTACATTTTTGTCAACGGTGGCCCTGTCAGTCATTACAATCTTCCAGATAAGAAAGAAGCTCAAGGTGCGGATGTGTTTATCAAAGAGCTGATTCCCCATGTCGACAAAACTTATCGGACTATCGCTGACCGATCAGGACGAGGGTTAGAAGGTTTCTCTCAAGGGGGACGAGGAACCGCACGTCTGATGTTCCGCTATCCTGATTTGTTCTGTTCGGCTTCGCCCGGCGGTGGAGGGCACGCCACCGAAAAAAGAATTTCCGAAAGTGGCGGATTCGAAAATCCAAACCTGCGTTTTGTTAAAGGAGACAATACTTGGGACCTGGCAACCGCATATTCGCAGCGTCGCAATCAATCAAAAACATTGGATCGAGTTGCCATCTTGGTCCATGTCGGTGACAAAGGTTTTAACTATCAGAACAATCTTCAATGGATGAATCATCTTGAATCCCTCGGGATCGCTCATGAAAAAATTATCGTTCCGGGAGTTGGCCACAGTGCCATGGAAATTTACCAACAGAAGGGGCGAGAAATTATGAAGTTTCACGCCACCAATTTTGGGCTCATCCAAAAATAAATCGCGGGTCTGCGAAATAATCCGTTTGCAGCCCGCGATGGGTATAAATTCAAAATGTATGAGAAAGTGAGCGGGCACCTCGAACTAAGACGGCGGATGGGATGAGAACGTTGAGGTTTTCATTGCCCGGCTCACGACAATCCAATAAAGCAATCTTTATGCCAAACGGCCCGGTTTTCTCCATCTGCTCAAAAACGGGCTAAAACTGCCTAATGACAGTTTCGACTCGTGGTCCTAGAAGCTCAAATCGTCTCGAATTGAGAACCAGAATTGCAAACCGAGACAATCTACACCGAGAAATGATCCTGAGATGTTAGAAATCAACGAGACTGATGAAGTCGTCGTCATTCGGTTAAACCACGGCAAAGTAAACGCGATGGATCTTGAATTTTGCTGCGAATTCACAAGGCAACTCAAAGAGTTAGAAGAAAGCGAAGCAAAGGCCTTTGTCTTAACGGGAAACGAACGAGCGTTCTCGGCCGGCGTCGATTTGAAGCGGTTGGTCAACGAACCTCCCGATTATCTGGATCAGTTTTTGCCTGCACTGACGATCTGTTTTCAGGCCGTGTTTGAATTCAAAAAGCCGATGGTGGCGGCAATCAACAGCCACGCTATCGCGGGAGGTTGCATTTTGGCTTCTGGATGCGATCGAAGACTGATTCACGAAAACGCAAGGATAGGTTTGCCCGAATCGAGAATTGGAGTGCCACTTCCATCCTTGGCGGTTGAAATCATGCGTTTCGTTGCCAGCGGTAAAGCGTTTCAGGAAATGGTATCGGTGGGACAAAGTTATCAGGGTGGCGAGGCGGTTGACGTTGGGCTTGCCGATCGGCTTGTCGATCCACAAACTTTGCTCGGCGAAGCGGTTGCCATGGCAAAAACATTGACCGCCATTCCCGAAGTGGTTTTTCAAATTTCAAAACAGCAAATGCGCAAACCCGTTTTGAAACAGGCAGAATGGAATCAGGCTCAGTGGGAAGATCGGATTACCGAACTCTGGAAAAGCAACGAAATTCGAAGTGTAATTAGGGAGTATGTGAACGATCGGCTTTAGTGGGGTTAACGGCTGGATCTCTTCTTGATTTGGTCAACCATTTTTTTGACGACGATAGGAAATAGACCAAGCAAGACAAACGCGATAGCAAACTGTAAAAGCTGAGAGCGGGTAAACACCGCTTGGATTCCATCGGTTTGGAGTTGCGCCAATTTTGGGATCCGCGAACCAGCGTAGATAAACACGGCGGTTCCTGGCAGCATCCCGATTTGGCTGACCCACCAGTATGTCCAGGTCCGAATCCTGGTCAGTCCCATTAACAAATTGATCACGTAAAAAGGGAAAGCTGGTATCAGACGCATCAAAAACAAGTAAAAGATTCCTTCTTTTTGAAAAGCTTCTTGAAAA
>JBCCSJ010000392.1:0-4482 GCA_039200505.1 Planctomycetota bacterium
AATGAAACAAATCCTCGACAATGCCGTCGTTACCGAAGGCGTCGTGGATGTCTTCGCCTTGGCCAAGCTCAACAAACCCAACATCGGCCTGCTGTCCGACGAGTTCCTCGAAGACGTCCGCAACATGCCGCTGAAGAACCTCGCCGTCGAACTCCTCGAAAAACTGCTTAAAGACGAAATCCGCGGCCGCATGTCCCGCAACGTCGTTCAGGAAAAAGCCTATACCGACCGCCTGATCGAAACCCTCCGCCGCTACCACAACCGCAGTATCGAAACGGCGCAGGTCATCGAAGAAATGATCGCCATGGCCAAGGATTTCCAGGAACGTCTGAAGCGAGACGAGAAACTCGGCTTAAATCAAGATGAACTCGCCTTCTACGACGCTCTCGCCAACAACGAAAGCGCAGTTCGCGAACTCGGAGACGACATCTTGAAGCAGATTGCCGTAGAGCTCACTGAAAAGCTGCGAAACAGCACGACGGTCGACTGGCAGCATCGGGACAGCGTTAGAGCAAAACTGCGAAACCTGATTCGCCGGTTACTACGTCGCTACAAGTACCCACCAGATGAGGCACCGGAAGCCATCAGGCTGGTAATGCAGCAGGCCGAAGCATTGGCCGCATCTTGGACGAATGAGTCGTTTTAGACAAACTGGCGAGTCGAACTCGTAGGATGGTGACCAAGGTATCCTTGGTAAAAGCTTGGGAATGAACCAGCAGCTAGCGAGAAAACGCTTTGCAACCAGGGGCTCGATGCTGAGTAGGTAGGTCACTTGTTGTACAATTGGCGGGAGCGTGAGAAATATCAACTCACACTAATCGATTCATAAAACCAATCGGGAAGGCCTTTGCAGTTCGAAACGCATAGGCCAAGCGATCTCGGCGGCGGTGGCAGTTCCTGTCTTTCTCTGCGATCACGCCAAGGTCGGCCCGAACAGAAAGACAGAAGCAGTGGAAGAGCGATCACCTCATAAGCCGTCCTGGGGGAGCGGACGAGTATGGCCGATGGTTGATGTCGAAGTATGCTCCGGCGACGGCTTAGAAGGAGTGTCAGGTAGCAGCACAATTCCTAAGACATGCTCAACGAAAGGGCTTTGTCGACCGAAATCCGTTCGAGGGTGTTTCTATTGGGAAAGCAACCAATGAAGATCGAAAAGTGTTGGTGGGAAGGGATTTGATTGATCGTGTTATTGATAAGTGTCCCGATTGGCAGTGGCGATTGGTTGTAGCCTTGGCGAGGTTTAGAGGGCTTCGTTGCCCGTCTGAGATCGCGTTGTTGAAATGGTCCGATGTGCTCTGGGACTCAGAGTGGTTCACGGTCACAAGCCCCAAAACAAAACGATACGGAAAAGGAAGCCGGGTAGTTCCGATTTTCCCAGAACTACGCCCTTTTTTGATGATGCATATTTCCAAAAAGACGCTAACAAGACCTGGGTGGTGCCGATGCTGAACGGTAATGCGGACAAGAACCTTGGCACGCGATTCAAGAAGACTATCAAACGGGCAGGAGTCGAGGTCTGGCCAAAACCATTTCAAAACTGCCGGTCAAGCCGCCAGACGGAGCTTGAGCAGCTGTATCCAACCTACGTTGTCTGTTCGTGGCTTGGAAACACACCGACCGTCGCCCACAAGCACTACTTGATGCTTACCGAAGATCATTTTGCTTCGGCGTCCAAAACTGGGGACGCAGACGCCCGTTTTGACTCGCAGCGACTCGCACGAAAAAACCCGCAACGTCATAAACGTGCGGGAAAATGCTACTTTCTCGGAGATTGTGGCCATGTTGGAAAATGGCCTAGTAGCGGAGGAGGGACTCGAACCCCCGACACGCGGATTATGATTCCGCTGCTCTAACCAGCTGAGCTACTCCGCCTTTCGGTAGCGACCAACGTTCGCTTCCACCGCTGGATGCACATCTTACCTAGTCGCCAGTGGCTGACAAGGGCTGAAAGACTACCACAATGGATCTATCGGTTTTTCAACTGATTCTCCCCAGTAATTTGAGATCAAATTTGAGCAGTCCAACTCACCCAAACATGAATCAAGCAAAATTGGGTACGCTTTCAATCGGGACCTCGGAGCAGCGCGACTTTTTGTCCGTTTTGATCCGTCCAGCAGTGAAGTCGCGTAATGACCGAGTCGCTATCAACGACGCAAAAACGAAGCGTGGGGTTTCGGAAAATTTACCACCGGAAAGTTTTTCACGATGAATAACGCTGAAAGACTGTCGGCCTCATCCGATAACTTCACGTTTTTTGGCATGCAAAGTGGTCGACGGTCTTAATCGCACCTGAATCGTCGCACCCGTTCAAGAATGTCAGTGACGGACGGACATGCTTGCCACCAAAATCAAGCCTCTGTTTTCGCAAACCAAACTGATAGCCGGAGACTAATTAATATGCTTGTTATGATTGACTCGCATTCTGGGGCTTTGATTCGATGATTGCTGGATTGCATCAATTGCAGGCGCTCTGAAATTGGGAGCCATCTTTGCGTCAGCTTCGTTCTTGTTTTCGCTTCTTATTGGATCGCTTTAAAGAGCGAAGCAAGAACTTATCCTTGATGGCCACTAAACAAAACTCCTGACGATTGAAAGCCAATTGGCGAGCCTTAACGACTTGGAATCCGATTCGTTTCAGTCGAGCAATATATTTGGATACCGATTGAATCGTCCCCCAATCCGATAGCTTCAAAGTCAAAATGACTCCTTTAAAATTCACGGAAGGGTGACCGGCGATTTCCTCAACTAGCTCCATGGTATAACTGGGAGCCAAATTGAGGTCGGCCATCAACCAGTCAACATCACGGAATTCTTTTTTGCGAACTTCATGCCCCCGTTTGCGAATGTGGATAAAATCGGGATGTTTTAAAACACTCGGTTCCATTTCTGCAGGATCGATCCCGAGCACGCCCGCTCCCATTTCCAACATCAATTCGCAGGCTCCGCCCGGTGAACTGCCGATTTCAGCGCACAGATCACCTGGCCCGATTACAATTCCCGACCAAAGCAACGCTTCCTGCAATTTGAAAAAAGCTCGGCTGGCCACTTCCTTGTCCGAATCCACCAGCGGGACTCCACCGGGCCACCTTCCTGGTTTCGTGTTAGCAAAATGATATCCGTACCACCACTGATCTGGTTCGACCATGACAACATCAAAAACGAGATCGTCGGGTTGCGTTAAACGATTGACCACGATTTGCTGATTTTGAATTTGCGGATGGTTCTTGAACAGTTTTCCAATCTCATTTGCCAATGGAGAGATTCCGGGCTCAAATCCATTTTTGCCAGGCGTCATCGGGTCTCGTTGCCAAACGTGCAGGTGAGTAGCTGAAGAAATGAGGTCGTGCTGGCAGATTTGTTCGACCAATTTCGCCGCATCGTTTCCGTCAACACGGCCGATCGACCATCCAAAGGTTCTGGCCAGAACAGATCGCAATAGGAACCTGTCAGGAAAGCCTCCGTCACCGTTTTCCGATTTAGGCGCGTCTAACTTGAACGTAAGAAAACCTGGGCGAGAAAAAGCAAACTTAAGTTGAGGATACTGTTTGGCGATTTCGAGCTTGGCCGCTGTTTCGGCTCCGTTTTGACAAATGACAAATACAAATTTCGACTCTTGTTTTGAATTTGCCACGACAAACTCCGAGTTTTGGCCTGAACTGGACCCGAAAATGCTATCAGTTTTAAAATTCTTGGCTAGGCTTCGCCATTGCCGGTTTCCTACGCCAATTTGAAGCCGTCAGGGTGAAGGATTGATATAGGTGAGGCAACAGTGATGGGATAAAATCGGAAATAGTCCAATAAAAATGGAGTTGACCCAAACTGTAGCAAAGTTGAATTCAGTCGATTTGATTTTGTTGCACAGGAGCAAGGAGGGCACCTGATGGCTGAGCCACTTAAATTTATTCACGCATCGGATTTTCACCTGGATGTTTCGGTAAGTGGGCTTGCCGAGTTGCCGAGCCACCTGATCGAAGCGATGGCGAATGCTCCTTACGAGGCCGCCCAAAAAGTATTTGATTTGGCCATCGCAGAACGTGTCGATTTTCTTCTTTTGTCGGGAGATTTATTTGACTTTGAATCGGGCAACGCACGCGCGGCCGCCTTTCTATTAAGCCAATTCGAACGTCTGGCTGAAAAAGAGATTCACGTTTACTGGTGTGGTGGGCAATGCGATCAGCCAGACCGTTGGCCCAGTTCCATCGAACTACCCGAGAATGTTGTTACGTTTACGTCCTCGGTTGTCGAGCAATTGGATCACAGCCGAGACGGCAAAACAATCGCCCGGATCATGGCTTCAGGTTACGATGCACAACGAAATAATGGAGCTGATTTTTCGGCTCCCAAAGGCGACGTATTTACAATTGCGTTAACTCATGGCGAATTCGAATCGTCTTCTTTGAATGCGCAAGGGATTCGTTATTGGGCAATGGGTGGTCGCCACAAGCCTACTAAACTCGAAAAAGCAGGTTGTGTGATTGTCTA
>JBCCSJ010000393.1:0-4477 GCA_039200505.1 Planctomycetota bacterium
ATTTTTTTTTTGTGTTACTCGCCGGCTTTTCCACCTTGGGGGTGGCGGCTTCCTACACAAAAAAAAAAAAAAAATTGTTAATAAAACCAAACACGACTCCCGGCGTTTTCCAACCGGGAGTCGTCTTTGTCCTGCGAACTCACAATCTCAATCTCTAAGAGATTGCGGTCCCTGCCATCGGATCAACTCATCCAACCCAAAGGTAGACCAAGAATCGGCGTGAAACTGTCAAAAGCGAGTCGAAAAACTTCGTTTCATCAGGATCCTTTCTGCAGAATCCTAAAAACCGGAAAATAAGGGTAACCGCCCGGAAACCAATCGGCGGGTATCACTTTCCAATGGACTCTCCGAATTTACCGAATCGAAGTCGATTTCCTTCTACTTCTTTTCGAATTTTTCCGTGGAACCGGTGCTGGATAGGATTCTAAAACTGCAGCTAATTTTCGAACGATATCGGGCCGATCGTCAGCAATATTTTTGGATTCGATCTGGTCATTTTGGTAATCGTAAAGCTCATAAACGACTGTCGAATCTGGGGTTTCATGGTTTTTCCATTCCACCAAACGATACCTTTGAGTACGAATCGCTCGCCCTAATTTCGACTTGGGGAAGCAGTGATAGGCATGATCCCTGACCCTCGATTTCGGATCTTTCAAAACCGGAACCAAACTTTTCCCATCGATCGATTGAGGGCCTTCGGGTTTTGGCAGGCCAGCTAATTCCGTGAGAGTCGGGTAAAGATCGACCGACTCGATCAGTTGGTGGGTGGATGACCCTGCCGCGGTGATACCGGGGGCTTTGATGATGATTGGGATTCGATTCGCCTGCTCGTAGTTGGTGTGTTTGGTCCAGATTCCAAGGTCGCCCAAGTGCCAACCATGATCCCCCCAAAGGATGATGATGGTGTCGTCAGATAGTCCAAGCGATTCGACTGAGTCAACAAGTTTCCCAATTTGGGCGTCGGCGTAGGCAGTACTGGCGTAATATCCGTGGATCAATTTTCGAGCCAGTGGATTTCCGATTTTCCCTTTTTCGGGGACGGGTCGAAACGCTTTGATCTCACCCCCTTTTTTGCCGGCAACTGGAGGCGCATTTTCGGGGGGGACCTGACGACTTGCCAACTGAAATTGAGTCGGGTCGAAGAGATCCCAATATTTCTTGGGCGCACTAAACGGAAGGTGCGGCCGAACAATTCCGACCGCCATAAAAAAAGGAGTGCCCTCATTTTGTCGACGTATTTTAGCTGCAGCCAATCTTCGCATGGCTTCGTTGACGACTCGACCGTCTGCATATTGTTCGTCAGTAACGTCGGGGGATTCAAAAGCGGCACCTCTTGGAAGCGATCGAATTTTTCCTAACGCTTGGTTGGTAAAAAGTGCCTCTTCGCGAGTCAATTGACCTTGATTGCTTTCTGGCAAAAGATATTCGATGACTTTGTCGTGGTAGTGCGGTACTGAAAACGATTCGGGATCCCCAAAGTTTCCATGTCCGATATGAAAAACCTTTCCCAACGATTCAGTTCGGTATCCGTGCTCTGCAAAAAATTGGGGAAGAGTGATCGCGTCGGGAACCAAATCTCTTAACTGGCTTCCCAGTCCGTACAATCCTGTGCTTGTCGAATGGGAACCTAGCATGAGGGTAAATCGAGACGGCGCACAGACCGCTTGATTGCAGTAGGCCCTATCGAATCGCATCCCCTGTCCGGCCAACCGATCGATGTTGGGGCTGTGGGCAAGCGTATCGCCATAGCAACCGAGTGTAGGCTTTAAGTCATCCACCAGAATCAGCAACACGTTTTTTTTGCCAATCGGATTTTGACCAGCGGGTGGATCCCCCAAAACGGACGTGGAAATGGCTATCCAAAACGGTATCCAGACGAGCATCTGTTTCATAATAGCTCCAAAAAAGACGTGGGTGGATCTGGATTTCGTGGTCAGTTTGAAGACGCCGCGTGACCAGGATGATAACAGAACTGCCAGCTTACTCGACGTAGAGTCGACCAAGACGTATCGACCAATGATAAGGTATGTGAGCTAGGTAAATTCTACAAGCAACTCTAAGAGAGATGGTTTACCCAATGGTCAAAAGCTTGATTGATGTGACCAATCCAGACTGAGTTGGCACCAAATGTGCGGTATTTGGCGTCGGCAAGGCAGTCGATTTCAATCAACGGATGTGATGTCCCCTTTTATTTATGGAGATTCCTATGTGGAAAAGTCTTTTCAAATCAGCTGCATTGGCTGCAGCGGTGATGGTTTCGTTTTCGATGGCGTCCAGTGAAACTCAAGCCCAGTGTGTTCGGGGTGGCGGATTCGGTGGCGTTGGATTCGGAGGAACAGGTTTCAGCATTTCCGTTGGCAATGGCTTCAATAATTTCGGAGGTTTTTACGGCGGATTTAATCGGGGGATCCCATTCAATACATTTGGTCCGTCGATCTACCGTAGCCCTGTTCCAATCTATCGATCGTACTCCCGGTATGGCGGCTACCCCGGACGATCGCTTCCCTATTATCGGTACGTCCCAGGCGGTGGTCCAAGAGGTCACATCCGATTCTAGGATTCGTCAAATTATCTAGGGAATCATCCGCTTCACGCAAAGAAGAACAGGGAAATCCACTACGAGCCGGCGAATCTGCCGGCTCTTTTTTGTCGAGTGCACCTAAAGCCAAAAGATTGTCTCCTTTCCAACGAAATCAGACGCAGTTCTGACCAGATTCTCGGTCAGGACTAACCAAACCCTTATTGAATCTCGACGATCTGGGTATCAAATGCCTCTTCGCGAAGATTTCAGTGAACCATCAGACAATCTGTCCGTAACTCAATGCTGATCGTGCTAGGCGAAGGTTTGCATTGACAACGTGACGGGGACTTGTGTTACAGTTTTCGTTTGCATGAATGATCCAAATCGCATTCGATCTTCGATGATTGGCAGGAGGCCAAATTGAAATTCAAAGAAACCCAAGACCCAAAAAACAGGGAATTTAAAATGAAAACTTCTATCTTTATGTTGGCAGCTTTGGCCGCGACCAGTTGCTGCTTGGCCGTCATTTCCAACGGTTGTCTGGCTCAAACGATAGACAGAAGCGTCCAGCCAGCAAGTTACCAAGAAGGCATAACAAGTCCGGCCCTCGCGGACCCTTCGAAAGCAACTTTAACTGCGCCGGCCGAATTTAAAGTCAAAGTCGCAACTACCAAAGGGGACTTTGTCATCAAGGTCACACGAGCCAATGCACCCAATGGTGCGGATCGTTTTTATAACATGGTGAAGGCCGGATTTTTTAAAGATGTTGCCATTTTTCGAGCGATTAAAGGATTCATGTTTCAATTCGGAATTCACGGTGACCCGCAGGTCGCTCAGGCATGGGGAGATGCAACGATCAAAGACGATCCGCCGGCTGGCGTTTCCAACACTCCAGGTACGATCTCGTTTGCTCAAACTTCACGACCCAATAGTCGAAGCTCTCAAATGTTTATTAATTTGGGGAACAATGATTTCCTTGATCGACAACGGATCCCATTCGTACCGTTCGGACAAGTGGTCGAAGGCATGGAAGTCGTTAACGCAATCAACACCGAATATGGAGAGAACTCTCCAGAAGTTCAGGGGCAATTTCGAATGAAGGGCAATGCGTACATCCAAGGTAAATACCCCAATCTCGACTATATCAGATCGATTACCGTGATTCAGTAATGGCGTTGAATTTAAAAGCACCGAAGATTTGATCTAGATCTAAGATCCGAGTTAAAACTTAAAAATACGTATTCGTTTTGTGACGCAGCTTCAGATTGACTGAATGCTGCGTTTTTTATTCGACCAAAGAACCTGGGTCGCCACTATCAAACTGCTTGGCATGGGGGTTGTAGTCATCGATATTGGAAACATCGAGCGAATCTGCGAATCCTTGGTCGGGCACAATCAAAATTTCACTGTGTAGTTGGTCCTGTTGGGCAATCACGTTGTGATGGCGAGTCAGTTCCAACACTGCTAGAAAGATGCCGACCATGGCCGATTTATGCATCCCAATTTCAAATAGTTCCGAAAAGGACAAACTCCGTTGGCGAACGATTCTCGCGTGGATCCGTTGCATGTAAACGTGGATCGGCGTTTCGTCGTAGGTGATATTTGCTTGTGGGGTTGGTCGATTGTCTCGAAGGACCCGTCCAAATGCACTTACTAAATCCCAAAGTTCAACTTCTTTGATTGGTTGGCTGGCGGGATCGATTTTTCGGGTTGGAACATCGTCGGCGATGCGAGCGTAAGTCTTTCGCCACTCAATCGCTCGATCTTCCAACAGTCCGCTCGCATCGCGAAATTTTTTGAACAGTAACAAACGTTGAACCAGATCTTCGCGTGGGTCTTCATACTCGACTATTTCGCTTGATTTTTCGAATTCGTTTTTGGGAAGAACTGCTCTGGTTTTCAGTTCCACCAGTTTGCTGGCGACTTCGATAAAATCGCCAACTGAATCAATCGAGA
>JBCCSJ010000394.1:0-4423 GCA_039200505.1 Planctomycetota bacterium
TACGTTCAATGCTGATTAGTCGTCGCATATCTGTTTTCAAAAGTTGGAACGCGAATTCCTTTAAAGAGTCACCATGTTTATTGTTTTTGATGGGATCGATGGTGGCGGTAAAACAACTCAATTGAATCGGCTTGTCGATTGGATTGAATCGGAAGGTCATTCGGTGATCACTTGCAAGGATCCCGGAAGTACCGAATTAGGGGAAAAGCTTCGGGAAATGCTGTTAACGGAACAACAGATGCCGATTTCGATGCGGGCCGAAATGATGCTGTTCACCACCGCACGAACTGAACTGATCCAACAGATCGTCAAACCCGCCTTGAAAGCGGGAAAATCGGTGGTCTTGGATCGCTACATTTTATCGACCGTCGTCTACCAGGGGCACGCGGGTAAACTGGACCCTGATGAAATTCGATTGGTCAATCAAATAGCGACCGAAGGAGTCCAACCAGACCTGACGTTTATCCTTGATTTGGACACAAAGTCTGCCATGCAACGCCTGGGGGATTCGCTCGATCGAATGGAAGCTCGCGGTGAAACCTATTTTTCCCAAGTCAGGCAAGGCTTCCTTCAAGAAGCTTCAGCGAGCCCGGAAAAAATTGTGGTTATCAACGCAGATCAAGATCCCGATTCTATTCACCACGAAATCCTCAACGTTGTGAAGGCACGAAGCTCGGATTCTTGACGCAATCCAAAATTGAATTTACTGGAAAAGTTCGATGGCATGGTCTGACATTTTAAGCCACCAAAATCTGGTTCAACGTTTTCAGAAAAGTTTGCAGCGAAAACGAATGGCCAATACCTATCTGTTCGTAGGACAAGAGGGTATCGGAAAACGCACTTTTGCAACCAAACTGGCCCAAGCCCTATTGTGCGAAATCAATCCCGAACAAGATCTGAACCCTTGCGGCAATTGTGGGGGCTGTCAGCAAGTGGCCGCCGGAACTCATCCCGATTTGATTCAGGTCAGAAAACCAGACGACAAAGCATTTATACCCATTGAATTATTTATCGGTGACAAAGAACATCGGCATCGCGAGGGCCTTTGTCACGATATCGGACTCAAACCTTTCCGCGGCGGGCGAAAAATTGCCATCATCGATGACTCAGATTTTTTGAACGTCGAAGGCGCGAATTGCCTTTTAAAAACGCTCGAAGAACCGCCGGCTCGTTCCGTGTTGATTCTGATCGGAACGAGTGAAAAACGACAACTCAAGACAATCGTTTCAAGGAGTCAAGTGATTCGGTTTTTGCCATTGGATTCCAATCAGGTGTTGCAAGTTTTGCAGACCATCCAATCGAGCCAGCCGGAACGGTTCGAAGATGCTCCTCCGCTGGAAGTTTTGGCTGAAGAATCAGGGGGAAGTGTCGCCATGGCCATTCGGTTAGCCGAACCAGGTTTCCTCGATTTCAAAGATCGACTATTCGAAAAATTGGCGTCGCTCGATCCGGCCGACGACTTTGCTGGTGAAGTTACAGACTTCGTCGACGCAGCCGGCAAAGAAGCATCCAAGAAACGGACCAGGCTAAGCCATGTAGGAGATTTTGCGATTGAGTTTTATCGCCATCTGTTTTGCACGCTTTCGGGCGCCACAGAAATTCCTGAATCGCAAAGCAAAATCTTGATCAAGCATATCCCTCGAGCCTGCAATCAATTCTCCGATACCCCGCTGGCAAGTGCCGAACTGGCCGCCCGATGCATCGACCGAACGTTAACGTTTCAAAAACAAGTTTTCGCAAACGTGGGTCAGGCTCTGGCAGTCGAAGCGTGGCTGCTTGACCTCGGATTTATCTGCCGTGGTGAACAACTGGTATAGATCGTTGGCTGGAAGCCGCGGATGTTTGCGGTTGGAGCATGCGTTCAGTTTACAATCAGTTTGTCTTTTCGCTTGCTCAGTTCCGGGTCGCCATTGGGTCCAATGCTGATTGGAAACCAAGTTATTCGTCGGTGACGCAGCCCTCCGACGCTGACTTGACATTTTTGATGTACTTGTAGAGTGTTCCACGTTTGACTTTAAAGGGAGGAGCGGTCCACGATTTTCGACGTTCGCTCAGTTCTTCGTCGCTTAAGTGAACTTCCAGCCGGTTGGACTCTGAGTCGACCGTGATTCGATCGCCATTTTGAAGCAACCCGATTGGGCCCCCGACCTGTGCTTCTGGAGTGATGTGCCCAACGATGAAACCGTGCGAACCGCCTGAGAACCGACCGTCCGTCAATAGGGCGACATCTTTTCCTAGTCCCGCTCCCATGATCGCCGACGTAGGGGTCAGCATTTCCGGCATCCCGGGCCCCCCTTTGGGTCCTTCGTAACGAATGACGACCACATCGCCTTTTTGAATCTGGTGATTTTCCAGCGCGGCCACCATCTCTTCTTCGGAATCAAATACGTTGGCGGTACCGGTGAACACAGATCCTTCTTTGCCTGTGATTTTGGCCACGGACCCTTCAGGGGCGAGGTTCCCCCAAAGAATTTGGATGTGCCCGGTTGGTTTGATGGGATCACTCAACGGCCGAATGATTTCCTGGCCTGCCGACAACGAAGGGACTTTGGCAAGATTTTCAGCAACGGTCTGGCCAGTCACCGTCAAACAGGTCCCGTCAATCAGTCCTTCTTCGAATAAAAACTTCATCACCGCAGGAGTGCCGCCGACTGCATGCAAGTCCTCCTGGACAAATCTTCCACTCGGTTTTAAATCTGCCAAAAATGGAATCCGGTCACTCACGTTTTGAAAGTCATCAAGCGTCAAATTGAGATCCACAGATCTGGCCATGGCAATCAGGTGGAGAACAGCATTGGTGGAACCTCCTAACGCGATGATGACCACCATTGCATTCTCAAAAGCCTGCCGAGTCATGATATCTCGAGGTTTGATATCCTGTTCCAAGAGATAGCGGATAGCTGCACCCGCGCGGTGGCACTCAACAATCTTGTCTGGGTCTTCGGCTGGAATGGAAGAAGTGAATGGAAGGGCCATTCCGAGGGCTTCGATCGCGCTGGCCATCGTATTGGCGGTGTACATTCCCCCGCACGCCCCCGCTCCAGGACATGATTTCCGCACGATCTCTTGACGAGTTTCTTCATCGATCTTTCCGGCAACATATTCTCCGAATGACTGAAACGCAGACACGATATCGAGCTTGCAATCTCCAAGTTTTCCGGCTCGAATCGTGCCGCCGTAAACCATCAAGCTAGGTCGATTCAAGCGGCCTATGGCGATCAGGCAACCGGGCATGTTTTTGTCGCAACCCGGAATCGCAACACAGGCGTCGTACCACTGACCGCTCATAATGGTTTCAATCGAATCAGCGATTAAGTCGCGTGATTGGAGCGAGAAACTCATTCCATCTGTGCCCATCGAAATACCGTCGCTGACTCCGATCGTATTGAATCGCATGCCGACAAGATCGTGGGCAACGACTCCCTTTTTTACTTCGGCAGCCAAGTCCAGCAGGTGCATGTTACAGGTGTTGCCTTCGTACCAGACACTCGCAATCCCAACTTGGGCTTTATTCATGTCTTCCGGCGTCATTCCGGTCCCATAAAGCATCGCCTGCGAAGCTCCCTGCACTTTCGGCTGGGTGATCTTTGAGCTGTAACGGTTCAATCCCATGGTCACAATTTGATAAATTTTGGTTTCGAGATTTTACATAGACACAAAAAAACCCCGGTTGATTTCAACGCGGGGTCTGAGTGTCGCAGGGCAACTATTTGCTTTTGACTGGCGTCTTCTTGTCACCCTGTTCGGCATTTTCCTTTTCGTCTGCTTCAGCCGCTTTAGCAGCTTCCTCTTCGAGCTTCACCTTGTAAGGTTCTTTGCCTTCAAGCAACAAGTCGAGCTGCTTCGACAAAGCTGCGACGTTTCGATCGGTCGAGCCACGGGAGTAGGTAGCACTGTCTGTCGAAACGGAAATGGGAAAATCAGCGGAGTCCGCAAGAACCGCTTTCATCAATTCAATTGAGAACGATCCCTCAGTGTCGCCAGGAAGCTGGGTTCTCTGGCTGGTTTTGATTCCATCAAGTTCAGCTCCCGGAGTCAGGTCAGCCAACCGAAGTTCGACGACGGTTTTGGAAATCCCGGTGGCAACAATGTGATCTACCGTGCCACCGCCAACCACCCATTCCCACGCATCAAGACAAACACCCACGTTGTCGCAGGCAACAGCTTTGACCAACGTCAAAAGTTCTTCAGCGGTTTGAATAAACTTGAAATTTCCGTCTGCCTCTTTTGCATTGGATGCACGCAGCAGCAGCCCGATCTTGATTCCGGTCGGTTCAAACTTCTCAGCGATGTCCTGCAATCGACGCTGATATAGTTCGAAACATTCCTGGAATGAATAATTTTCATTGTTGGTATCGACGACGACATAGCAACATTTTGAGTTGGATACGATTCTCGACTTGGCTCAAACCCTCAACTCAAA
>JBCCSJ010000395.1:0-4422 GCA_039200505.1 Planctomycetota bacterium
CAAAGAGAGCCCGGTTCGTTTGGCACGCATCATTGATTGTTCCCTGCGATGCGTGTTGTTTTCGCGATACCGGTGAGCCCGCGCAGTTCGACTTGCAGCATGTTTTGTTTATCATTTTGAAGCACAATTCTTGCATCTTGAGAAGTGCCATCAGGATAAAACAGGATAGCCTGGATTCCGTCTCCAACTGTGCCTTGGGAACCACCCGAAACGGCCGCCGCCCTGGCATCCTGCTGAGTTTCACCATCAACGAAAGTGACTCCTCGGGGAAGAATGTTTTCTTCATAATCCGTGAAATTACCCGTCGTAATAAACTGCTGGGCTTGCTGAGCTCGCGTTTTTTGCTCATTAAAATTGTAAAACGCATCCACGTTAAACCACGAACCACCAGGGGTCAGAAAAACAGCATACTCTTCACCATTTCGGATGGCTCGAACTCTTGCCTGTCCCATGGCAACTCGAAGTCGATCAGCCCCTTTTTGCAGCGCCTGGCGGGCAAATACCCTTTGAACGGCAGGCACAGTGGTCGCTGTCACGACAATGATGATTGCAACCACTAAAAGCAATTCAATAAGCGTGAAACCACCAGCCCGAACGCGAACAGCTCGAACAGAATTTCGACTAGCATCGAATTGTGAAAGCGATTGGGGCACGCAACGAATTCCGGGTTTTTGTACAAAGGAAGCTCCCGGGTGGCCAAGGTCACTCGAGAGCATGTTGAGTCGTCGACTCAAGAATTCCGGATACCGGAAATTCCCAAGTTAAAGCAAAAGCATCAACGAATCACTAATTTTGCTGTCCGGTCGGATCAGGAACATCGTCCTGAGTCCCTTCTTGTCCGTCGGGGCCGGCCGAAGTAATCAGCACTCGATCGTTCGCTTCATCGGGCGAATATTTGTAGGGTCGATTCCAAGGATCGTTGCTGATCACTTGTTCAATGTAAGGACCACCCCACTGTGCCCTTGAAAGTCCTGCCGGATTATTGGTCAGATCTTCCAGTTTGGCAGGGAAAAAGCCGCAATTCAATTTGTACATTTTGCAGGCGTCACTCAACGTTTTGATGTCCATGAACGCGGTTCGCTGATACGAAGTCTTTTGAAGGTTCAAAACTGCAAAAGTAGAAAGCGAAGCCAGGACAACAAGGATTGCCATCACCAGCAATAATTCCAATAGGGTAAATCCAGAACGCTTGTTTCGCTGGATACGCATGGCTGATCTCCAAAAAAGTAAAAAGTGTTTCTAAATAATTGAACAGTTCAAAATTGAATCTAAATCATTGCATTACGCTGCCCATTTTCATAATGGGCAACAACAGGGCGACAACCACCACCAGAATGATCCCCGCCATCACCATCAGCATAAGCGGCTCGATCAGTTTGACCATCAAATCGAGTTTCCTGACAGTCTGTTTTTCAAGACCGTCAGCGATATTAACGAGGACTTCATCGAGGGTGTTGGACTCTTCAGCAACGCTGATCATCTCGGTCACATTCCTTGGGAAATGCCCCGAACTTGCCAATGGCTGCGACAGTGCTTCGCCAGACGTGATGTTTTCCGACGCGTCCGCAATGGCATCGGAAAGCACCTTGTTTCCTGACGCTTCGCGACTGATGTCCAAAGCTTTCAAAATTGGAACACCATTTTTGAGCAACGTACCTAAGACTCGACAAAACCGACTGACGGCTAAATTGAGAAAGATGGAACCGAACAACGGAATCTTAATTTTCAATCCGTCTGCAAAACGGCGTCCGGATTCCGTTTGAAGCTGGAATGCAATCACGGCGTATACCATTGCCGCTCCGAGCACAATGAAAATGAGATAGCTTTTTAGAAAACCACTGAACCAGAGAAGCCAATCCGTAATCTGGGGCAATTCTCCCATGTTACGCAGCTGCTCAAATAGCTGCTCAAATTTTGGCACAAAAAAGATCAGCAACACGGTTACTACCAGCGTTCCAATCGAAGCCAAAACCGCCGGATAAATTAAAGCCCCGATGGTTCTCGATTTTAATTCAGCCTGTTGTTCGGTAAATTTCGCGACGCGACTAAGGGCATCTTCGAGAAAACCGCCTTCGGCCCCTGCTCGGGACATATTGACTGCCATGTCGCTAAAAATCTTGGGATGGCGTGCGAACGCATCGGAAATTGTGTCACCATCCTCGACACGATTGATCACATCTTCCAGGGCAGCTTTGAGCTGGGGGATCCGAGTTTGTTCTCTCAGAATTCTGAGCGATCGCATCATCGGAACGCCATTCGACATTAGCGTCGCCAACTGCTCATAGAAAACGGCGATCTTTTGGTCTGTGACTCGGCCACCAAACTTGATCGCTTTGGGGGCATTCTGTTCGGACGAAACTACCTTGACCGGAAATAAGGACTTCCCGGATAGCGAATGAACGACCTCGCCTTCGGAGTTGGCGGTGATCGTACCGGTAACGATCTCACCAGTCAGGTTCCGTGCTTTGTAAGTGAATTCTGGCATCGTGCTCTTTCTCGACTAACTGCGTCGATCTCCCTTGGTAATTCGGAGCACCTCTTCCACGGTGGTGGAACCTGCGATCACTTTGTTCCAGCCGTCGTCTCGAAGAGTTTTCATGCCGCCGGCAATTGCGGCTTTTTTGATCTCCCAGGTGCTGGAACCATCGTGAGCCATTTGTCGAATCGCATCAGTGGTCACCAACAATTCGTAGATCCCCATTCGCCCTCGGTAACCAACATTGCGACATTCGCGGCAACCGACTGGTTCAAAGATGGGTCGACCGTCCAAAGATTCGAACGGGAAATCATCGGGTAAATCGGCATTTTTTGGATCCACTTCTTTTTTGCATTTTTCGCAGATTCGTCGCACCAACCGCTGAGCCATGATCCCTTCGACCGTGCTGGCAACGAGAAAAGGTTCGACCCCCATGTCACCCATACGAGTAAATGCACCTGCGGCATCATTGGTGTGCAGAGTGCTGAAAACAAGGTGGCCTGTCAAAGAAGCCTGAATCGCATTTTCGGCAGTTTCGAGGTCTCGAATTTCTCCAACCAAAACTACGTCGGGGTCGTGCCGCAAAATACTTCGCAGGGAATGAGCGAAGGTTAATCCAATTTTTGGATGAACCTGAATCTGATTGATACCTGAAAGCTGATACTCGACCGGATCTTCGGTAGTGATAATTTTGGTCTTGGGATCGTTGATCTCAATCAGCGAACTATAAAGCGTTGTCGTCTTACCAGATCCGGTCGGACCGGTCACCAGAATGATCCCGTGCGGAAGCGAGATAAGTTGTCGGAATTCCTCGTAGGTCGCCATCGACATACCTAACGATTTCAGCTCGAAAACCATCGCTCCTTTGTCAAGGATACGAAGCACCAGGCTTTCACCGTGGATCATTGGGATAACGGAAACACGAACGTCGACTTCGCGGCCTTTGACTCGGATTTTGATTCGACCATCTTGAGGAAGACGTTTTTCGGCGATGTTCAACTTCGCCATAATTTTCAAACGGCTGATGATTGCTGCTCGAAAGTGATTGATTTCAGGTGGGACAGGTTGGGTGTGCAAGATTCCGTCAATTCGATAGCGAATCACAATTCCGTCTTGTTGAGATTCGATATGAACGTCACTTGTCCGTGAGTCGATCGCTTCCAAAAGAATCTCATTCACTAGGCGTACGACGCTGGCTTCCTGAGCCATTTCCGAAAGCTCGCTGCCATCGGATTCGATATCTTCGAGTAACTCGACTCCGTCTTCGAGTTTCTGTTCGATCAGTCCTTCAATGGTTTCACCACCAACCCCAAGGTGGTTTTTGATCAATTTAGCAATTTCCGATTGCTCGGCCAAAACCGGTTCAACCGCTAACCCGGTCGCTGCACTGATTTCGTCGAGCGGATAAAAATTTAGCGGATTGCTGGTGGCGACAACGAGCGTTCCATTTTCTCGTTTGACTGGAAACAGAAGTTGCCGGTAGATAATTTTCTGCGGAAATGAATCGAGTAAACTTAAATCAACGTCGGCTTCACGTAGGTCCAAATATTCCACACCTACCTCGTCCGCCATCGCACTTAATGCTTGTTCGTGTTGAACGACGCCAGCAGTGATGAGGTTGCCAAGAATATCGCCACCTTTGGATTCGGCTTGGCTAAATTCATTTTCAGAAATCATGCCGCGGTGAAGAAGTGTTTCTACAAGTTCCATCAATTCTCTCTTTATCACGAACCAAAATCGGCTTTCGTTCAGCGGCCAGTTCGGTGATCTGCAAAAGCCGCGCCCGTTGGTAGAACTTTGACTGACTTCGACGGATCCACATCGGAAATAAATCTACCCTGACAGGATCCGATTAGATCCTACAGGATTTTGCGGATAATCCGGAAGAAACGCACCGCAGTGTTGGGGTGAGGGAAGCGCATTCAATGCGCACGGTGCGTTTCTTC
>JBCCSJ010000396.1:0-4389 GCA_039200505.1 Planctomycetota bacterium
GAAGCTGACACCATCCAAAGATCTAAACGGCAATTCAGAAGAACCTTCAGAGTCGGCTATCCAAGCGATCTTGAACACCCCAGGGCGATTAAAGGAACTCAGGCTCCGGCTTTCGGATGTGAGTTGGTGGATGAAATACTTTTCCCAGACATCGCGACGCTCTCCAATCGAGAGGACGAAGTTACCGGTCATTTTTGGCAGTCGAGAATTAGTTCGGAGGTGCTTAAAACTGAAACGTCGCTGGTTAACTGCATGATCTATGTCGATCTGAATCCGGTCCGAGCAGGAATTGCGGAATCCAATAATCAGCCGCCACGCGTTAGTAAGCGTCCGGTTTAAAAATCCACTGTTTCAACTCAATCAGACTTGTTTCAGGATTTTAACCTATTGAGTCGAAATTTAAGCCAACCCGATGACAAACTGATTCGGATAACGCAAAGGATTGGCTCGAACAGAACAACAGGTAATCACAACCCGAAGCGTGAGAGCGAGAGCGAGGGAAGAAACCAGGTCTTTGTTATGCAAAAATCTTCGGGAGTGGAATCACACCCTGATATGCTGCCTACAATATGTCCTGCTTGCCGAGCACCTTTTGGCAAAGGTGCCTACAATACCGTCCCGCTTACCGAGCGGGACCAAGCGTCCGATCCCTCGATGTCAGGTTGATCCCTTGCTGACGCACTCAAGCGTCGGGTTAGGGTACGCCGCTTGCCGTGCACCTTTTGGCAAAGGTGCCTACAGTACATCCCGCTTGCCGAGCGGGACCAAGCGGTCTATCCCTCGTGGACAGGTTGATCCCTCGCTGACGCACTCAAGCGTCGGGTTAGGATGCGCCGCTTGCCGTGCAGCTTTTGGCAAAGGTGCCTACAGTACGTCCCGCTTGCCGAGCGGGAACTTAACGCTTGGCCCCTTGTTGGCATACTGGGTTAGCATTTTTTAAACATCGTGACCCCGAGAGGTGGCATCACAAGGCTGATTGAATTTTGACGTCCCTGAGCTTCGACCGGTTCGGAATGGATTCCCATCCCATTGCCAATATTGGATCCCGAATAGAACGACGAATCACTATTAAAGATTTCCTTGTAAATCCCCGGTTCGGGAACTCCGAGTCGATACTCGTTTTGAGGTGTCGGCGTAAAATTGCAACATACAATGACAAAGTCAGAAGGATCCTTGGCACGTCGAACGTAACCGAGCACGCTACTTTCACGATTCATGCAGTCAAGCCACTCAAATCCGCCCTGATCAAAATCGATTTGGTGAAGGGCCGGTTCGTTCTGATAGATTCGATTGAGATCGCCCACCAATTTTTGAAGCCCTTGATGAGATTCCCACTGCAATAGGTCCCATTGAAGTTGGGAGTTACAGTTCCACTCGTTCCACTGTCCGAATTCGGAACCCATGAACATTAATTTTTTACCGGGGTGCGTCCACATGTAACTGTAAAGTAGTCGCAGGTTGGCGAATTTTTGCCAAAGATCACCCGGCATCTGGTCCAGCAACGAACCTTTTCCATGGACAACTTCGTCGTGCGAAAAAGGTAGCATGAATTTTTCGGTGAATGCGTAAATCAAGCTAAATGTTAATTCGTCATGATGATATTTTCTATAGATGGGATCCTTATGAAAATATCGCAGAGTGTCATTCATCCATCCCATATTCCACTTGATGCTGAATCCGAGTCCACCTTCGGAAGTTGGTTTAGAAACTCCGCCCCAAGCGGTCGATTCTTCAGCCAGCGTTAAAACACCAGGGTAAGCCGAATGGACTTTGTCATTCATTTCTTTCAAAAAATCAATCGCACCCAGGTTTTCGCGGCCACCATACTTATTTGGAATCCACTGTCCCTCTTTGCGGCTGTAATCGAGATAGAGCATGGAGGCGACCGCGTCGACTCGGAGTCCATCGATGTGGTACTTTTTGAGCCAGAATAGAGCGTTGGCGATTAAGAAGTTTTTCACTTCGTTTCGACTGTAATTAAAGATCAGGGTATTCCAGTCAGGGTGTTCTCCCTGCCGAGGGTCCGAATGCTCGTATAACGCGGTTCCGTCAAAATTGGCCAACCCGTGTCCGTCTTTGGGGAAGTGAGCAGGAACCCAGTCGATGATGACTCCTAAACCATTTTGGTGACAGAAGTCGACGAAATACATGAAATCTTCGGGCGTTCCATAACGACTCGTGCACGCAAAATAACCGACCGTCTGGTAGCCCCAACTGCCGGTGAACGGGTGTTCGGAGATCGGCATCAATTCGATATGCGTGAAGCTCAAGTCTTTACAGTATTCGACGACTTGATGAGCGATTTCGCGATAGTTCATCCAACCGTTTTCGCGATTTGGATCATGCCTCCAGCTTCCTAGATGTAACTCATAGATGGAAATGGGGCGATTGATTGAGACATCAGATTCACGCCGATCCATCCACTGCTGATCACTCCACTGGTAGTTGTCAAGATTTTGGACGACAGAAGCAGTGCGAGGTGGGAGTTCGCTAAAAAATCCGTATGGGTCTGATTTTTCAATTTGCTGTCCAAAACAATCGGTAAGACGATACTTGTAGATATCTCCTTCTTTGGAGCCAGGAACAAATAGTTCCCAAATCCCACTGGAATCTCTTTGCCGCATGGCGTGTTGTCGACCATCCCAGTCATTGAAATCCGCCACGACACTGACTGCTTTGGCATTGGGTGCCCAAACCGCATAGTTGATTCCTGCGACTCCGTTTATTTCACGGGGATGAGCCCCCAACCGTTCGTAGATTTCGCCGTGGTTCCCTTCGTTAAAAAGATGCAGATCAAGATCCGTTAAAAGTGGCTCAAAGGCGTACGGGTCATGCACGGTCATGGTTTTGTTTTCAGTCAAGAATTGAAATTGGTAAGTCCCAGATTCGATCGCAAATTTTTTGGCATCGCAAACCACCTGGAAGAGTCCCGAGTGGTGCAGTTTTTGCATTGGTTCGGAGTAGTTCCCTTTTGCATCCACAATCCAGGCCTTTTCTGCGGATGGCAGAAAAGCTCGAACAGCGGCTTGGCTGGATTCACTGTCAAATCGTTTTGGTCCCAATAGTATTTCAGGCTGGTGACAGGTTCCACCCAACAATGCCTCGAGCTGCTGAAATATCTGTTCCGTTGCCTGAAGGTTGTGAACGCACGGCATCGCAATTTGCACATTGTCGACATTCATGGACGTAGAAGTAGTCATATTTTGCAAACTCAATTAGGTTTGGAACAGGGCGTGGAAGCACAATTTCAGGCGAATGAAATCGAATTCTTTTTTGTGGTTATGATGCTAAAGGTAATGATCGGAGAATATTCCGAAAGAGTTGATTTCAGACCAAAAAGCTACTAGTAAATCGCATAACCGTACGCTTTGCCTTGACCCATTGGCTTGATCTTTTGAGCTAACACGGGAACCTTGGGTACCCTTGGACCGGAAGACTTGGCCGATATCTTCCCTCGCGTTTGCTGTCTTCCCTCAGTTTGGGGATTCCTCTCGGTATTCGCCGCCGATGCGAATGGAACAGGCTGCAAACTTGGGCGAGCGGAACCGGAATCTACTTCCTTTGTCGTTGAATGCTGTTGTGCTTCGGGTGGATCGAAATGCCAAATTCGGCAATTGATCTGGTGAAACGACATGGCATGATCGACTCGTTTCCAAAGGTCGATGTGATTGATTGGCTTCATCATTCCAAAGCTTTCCCAGTGCCAGCGATTTTCACGCCATTGAGAAAGCCCCAATCGAATCCCTCGACCGACGTAACGGCTGGGCGTGATCAGAGTCACCCGAGACGGTTGGCACAAAGATTCCAGGCCGCGGACGACGACCAAAAGTTGCAACCGCTCCCCTACGATTCCCGGTTCGATCTCCGTTTCTTCGATCCGGGTATCGGAGCCTATCTCTTCCAGAACAAATCTCCATCGGCCGCCGAAAGCTGATGGTTCAGTGAGATCTTTAGCTTCCGTGAATAACAAATAATGGGGAGCGGTTTTCATTGGACAACGCCTGATTGCGTGAGTTTCAGGTTCTGGTGGTTGACGTCTATCACCAGGTGCGGTTTTTGACCGTCCGTTGTCCTCGATGCCATCCAATGGCAATCTTTCCAAATGAGCCTCATGGAGCGAGCCGTTGACTCATTTGAACTTGACACAGAAGACTATCGTCAACTTTTATCCAGCAAGAAAAGTCTTTTTGAACCAAAGGGTTTATTAAATGTGCAAAGTCGAGTGCACAATCAGGAGATTTCCCACAATCAGTAACCTGCGCCAATTCAGTTATCACGACCACTCAACATATTGAATACGCAATTTTGAAAATTTAGCGAATCGGTACCCTTTAGGTTTCGCGACTACTTTGAGCTTGATGCATGCGGCCGTCAGGGTGGCAACCAGGA
>JBCCSJ010000397.1:0-4377 GCA_039200505.1 Planctomycetota bacterium
AGGGTTTCTCAATTGCCGGCCCGCGTGATCCCAACGATCCTCGAAATCAGATCTTATTAGCAGTCGCTCGGTCGATTGTCACAATCAATCCAAAGTGCGCGTTGATCGAAAACGTTGCCAGAGTTCTGGACGGTAATCACTCGGATCGAGTTGAAAAACTCTCTAAAACATTACGAAGGGGTGGTTTTCATGTCAGAGAAGTAGTCCTAGATGCCAAAGACTATGGTGTACCTCAGCGGCGAAAGCGAGCATTCTTTCTGATTACACGTAGGTCTGTCTCTGGAAGCACCGTCTCTCAAGAATTTGAAGCTCGTAAAAAGAAACCTCTTCGTGTGTTGGAAGTGCTAGATGATTTGCCGGTGCCAAACGTCCGTCCGGACCGTTATACCGAAGATTGCGAATGCTCTGCCGTCAAGAATCATTTTGCGATGCAACACTCCGAGCGAGTAAAACAAAAAATAGCCGCTATACCTCAAGGAAGCGGGCCGATGTCTTATCGCAAATTGCACCCCCAGAAAGTCTCGAACACACTTATCTCAGGACATCGCGCTCCTCCGGCTCACTATTCTCAACCACGCAGCATTACCGTTCGGGAAGCAATGCGGCTACAAGGCTTTCCAGACAACTTCCAAGTTTACGGGCCATTCGGGAGCCAGATGAGCCAAGTTTCTAACGCCGTGCCGCCACCTTTAGCGAAAGTGGCATTGGAGGTGCTATGCACAATCGCGGGAGTTGAAATTGGATGAGCAAAAAACGAAAGACTAAAGCGGAACAAATTCGGGACACCGCGAAAAGCGGTAAGCATGTCGACATACCGCTCAAGACATCTCAAAAAATCTTGGCACGAATCACTGATGGAATTTATCGACAACCGGCCTCAGCCCTCCGTGAGTTGATCTCGAATGCTTACGATGCAGATGCAAGTAAAGTAACCATAAAGACCGACGCACCGAGATTTTCACAGATATCGGTTAAAGACAATGGGATCGGCATTTCTCCCGAAGTTTTTCAACACCTCATCGAGAACATTGGAGGCAGTGCGAAACGCACGGAAACTGGCAAAGAATTAAGTATCACTTCTGATGATGAAGAATATAGTCTGGGTGGTAGAAAGCTTATCGGAAAAATGGGGATTGGCTTGTTTGCCGTGGCCCAATTCACTCGCCACTTTTTGGTAATCACGAAATGCAAGGGCGAAGAATTTCGTACAGTTGCGGATATCACGCTTGGTCAGATCAAAAACAAATCTGATGAAGTTGGGCCAGACGAAATTACTAGTGGAGAGGCTAGAGTTTGGCGTGAGAAAGCTACGAACAAGAACACTCAAGGAACCGAGGTGAAGCTTCTCGATTTGTTGCCTCGCACCCAAGCAGAGCTTTGCAGCTTTGATCGATGGTCTCGAATTGAGTTTGAGCTTGAAGAAGGAACCAAGGCGCAGACAGAGCCACCAAAATTTCACATTGGACGAATGAACCCAGCAATTAAAGGGGAACTAAAGGTCCAACCTTCCTTGCCTTGGGATCTCAGCGATAAACCGAACGAGCGATTCAAGAAATTTGTCAACGCCGTTCGCAAACTTGCCAAAACGGACCGGGAGTTAGTCGATCTCGAATCCGTATGTGACAACTACCTTCAAATGATCTGGGAGCTCTCTCTTGCATGTCCGCTAAACTACCTCGATGAGCATCCGTTTGACTTGCCGAAAGATAGAAAAACGTTGTTCTTCCAACTCGAAAACAAGCAGAGAGGGCAGGCAACTGAACTGGACCTATCGAAGGGCGAAACGCCGCGCGAGAAACTGGACTTGCTAACTCCTTTGCGACCCAAGTCTGACAAGTTCGAGTTGGTGGTTGATGGAATTCGCTTGTCTCGCCCAATCCTTTTCACAAATCAACCTAAGACTGCCAATGCGATTAAGACTCCACTGATGTTTGTTGGCAAATGTCGTGAAGAGTTTTCTGGCAAACCCGTATCAATGAGTCGTGGTCCACTTCAGTTTGAAGCTTACTTGTTTTGGACACCCAAAGTTCTTCCGAAACAACATCAAGGTGTACTACTTCGCATTGGTAATGCAGCTGGTGCACCATTTGACCGAACATTCATGGACTACACGGTTTCGGAACAAACGAGACTAAGACAACTTGTCGTTGAAGTTTTTGTTCACGAGGGTCTGGACGATGCAATAAACCTTGATCGAGAGTCTTATAACTTCGCGCACCCTCACTACCAGTTCATTGTCAAATGGCTTCATTCGGCAATTCGCCAGTTCACTAACCGGCACAAGGCAGTCGGAAAACAATTGCGCGAACAGAAACGTGAGAAGGCTACGGAAGAAACCAAGCAGTCGATCGCCAATGCTGTATCGAAGAAGTTGCTCGAAGTAGAAGTGGAAGATGTCGTTGATGTGGAATTTTTAGATGAATCGCTACTTGAGTCTGTAGAAAGCAAAAGAAATGATGGAATTGTTGCGTTCCGAAAAGACTCTATTTTCTTGGCTGAAAAGTCAGACTCTGATGGACTCAAGTGTACGGCTATCAATGAACAAAAAGCTCAGGCATTAACACAGCTTCTTTACGGATGGGGAGTGCTTGATGATTTTTCCTATGAAGATCAAGCAAGGTTAGTAAGAGACATACTAGAAATCGTTCTGACTGAGGAAACGCGTTAGATGGGCAATTCGTCGGACTTGGATGATTTTGTCCCAAGTGAAGAACCACAGCACTCGGAATCGATACGCAAGTTTGCACCATGGCACAAAGTTCGCAAGGAGTTTGTGCGGCGAGAGCAATGGAACAAGTTCATCGTTCGTTACGCCGTCAAGTACCTTAAGCGAGAGCTTCAAGATGCTGAATCTGACAGCGAATGGTCAGTCGATGATGAGGTTGAAATCCCCGAATCGGTTGAAATCAATCAACCGTTGAAGTGCCTAGTTATTCCAGGCGATGATCTGCTTGACATCAGATCTCTTCATAGAGATACGGAGAGTATTCAATGCTACATTCGTTATCTTGGATTTAATCAAGGTCACGGATCGGATCAGACTGACGCGAAGGTGCACGTTGCTCACAATGATGTCACGTCTTCTAGTCGAGTTTCAAATGATTCAATTGTCTTGCATGACCCGTTTCAACTGGTAGGCAACAGAAACTCACAAGCTTATCGATATGTGAAAGAACTCGGACCATTTCATGTCGTAAATCTCGACTTGTGCGATAGCCTTTTCCCGAATAAAGAAGGTGACATTCAGGCCTACCTGACCGGGCTACACTCGATTGCCGAATACCAGATGAAGGAAATGGCAACCCCATGGCTCTTGTTTCTAACAACCGAAGTTGCTCCCGGCGAAGCGAATGCGGAGCAATTCGACATGCTGTGCAGGCCAACCAAAGAAAACTTGCAACACACTAGTTTTCAGGAGGCACTTTCGGAATTGATCCCTTCGGGCGCGATTGCTGCTGGCCAGCAAGTAGATTTAGGATTGATGAACGAAACGCAAATTATTGATCTTTTTGGTGTAGCGATTGGAAAAGCGCTTTTAAGTTTTTGTTCTTCCGCAGGTCAAACATGGAAAATCGAGATGCGAGGAAGTCATGTATATTCGATTAACCCGGAAAAGCGCGTTTCGATGCTTTCGCTTGCATTCCAATTCACCCCGATCCCACTGCCACCTCAAGACGCCACCGGCCTTTCAAACCTACAACTGAATTCCCCGAGGGCATTTGATGAGGCCGAGTTAGCTTCAAAGTTGGTTCGATCTGTGAAGAAGATTTCAGACATTGACTCAATTCTTGCTCTAGACCCGGAATTGTATTCGGGACTTTTGGAATCAAGTGCAGATCTGCTGCAATCTGCAGGATACGACCGCGACGCCTATGTTCGTTGGGTTGAAAATGGAGAGCGCGAATAGGTGCAGCTGTTTCCTGAGAATCGACCTACTTCGACACGATTGTTGCAATGGTCTTGAGATACAAACCTCCAATTGTCGTCACTCGCGAAAAAAGAAGATTCATTAGTTCGCCAATACGCTAAGAGGAAATCTGTCTCATTGCAGCAGGGACAAAACTTGGCCATTCAACTGGCTGTTGGTACAACAAACACCTAATTGTGACTCCTAGATGTTGTTGAACGGACTTCAAAAGAGTTGCCTTGGATATGATGTTGGACAAGTCTTGGGCGACATTCTTCCATTGAATTTGCTCATTCTTCCGCTTGTTGAAGCCTACGGTTGTTCGAATGATAGACTGAGCTGTAGTAGCCACTACTTGATCTGACAGACGTCCGAAAATCACACGATCGTGTGTACGAGTTGGTCAAGCATTTTTTGCTTTGCCATTTCTTTTGAATCGTTGAATGTCTGCATTGGTGTTTTTCCGTAAC
>JBCCSJ010000398.1:0-4375 GCA_039200505.1 Planctomycetota bacterium
ATGGCGGGCCAACCGGCATTGGAACGATTGCGGCCACGATGAATACGGTGACGGACACCCTGGAAGACGAAGTGGAGCCATTTTTGTTGCGAAGCGAATTGATCCTACGAACACCTCGCGGCAGAGTCGCAACGATCAAAGCATTTAAGCACCTTAAAATAGATCCTCCCGACGGTGGCGGCCAACTTGGGCTTTTTCGGTAAAGCCATTAATCGTTGACATATCCGGGCGTCATTTCTATCTTGTCGATTTGATTTCAGCCAATGGATGCGGCAAATCCTAGCGGTCGCCGATTGTTTCATTGCGTAAATTGGACGATGGTGCAGATCCGCCGAAATTTGAGAAACACGCTGAACCAAAAAGGAAATTAGATTGGGCAAAATTGGATTTTTATTTCCCGGACAAGGTGCACAGACCGTCGGGATGGCTAAACAGCTATACGAAACTTTACCAGCCGCCAAACAGATATTCGATCAAGCCGGCGAGATTCTCGGATACGATTTGGCTGAAATCTGTTTCCACGGACCAGAGGACAAGTTGAACTCGACGGTGGTCAGTCAACCTGCGTTATACGTCAGCAGCATGGCAGCGCTCGAAAAACTCAAACTGGAAAAACCAGATGTTTTCCAGGCGTGTCAAGGTGCGGCCGGTTTAAGCTTGGGAGAATACACCGCAATCGCTTTCGCTGGCGGCGTTACGTTTGAAGAGGGGCTTCGTTTAGTTCAACATCGAGGCCAAGCGATGCAAGAAGCGGCCGACGAAACGGCGGGTTCCATGGTCAGTGTGATAGGGCTCGATCAGGAACAAACGGCAAAGGTTTGTGAAGATGCTCGGGTCGAAGGAGAAATTTTGCAGGTCGCCAATCTGCTTTGTCGGGGCAACATCGCCGTATCAGGACATCAGGCCAGTTGTGATCAGGTCGCCAGCGTCGCGGAAGCAGCGGGCGCAATGAAGTCCATTCCGCTATCGGTCGCGGGAGCTTTCCATACGCCACTCATGAATTCAGCAATTGAAAAACTTGAGTCAGCGTTGGCTCAAGTGGAAATAAAGGATACGCGGATTCCCGTTTATTCGAACGTCGACGCTTCGCAGCATGTTGCTGGAAACGAATTCTCGGCACTGCTGGTCAAACAGGTATGCAGCCCCGTGCTCTGGCAAAGTTCGGTCGAAAAGATGTTAGAAGACGGATTCGACGAATTTTATGAAGTCGGAGTCGGACGCGTGCTTCGCGGAATCATGAAGCGAATCAATCGAAAAGTGCCGTGTCACGGTGTTCTTGAATAAAACAATACGAGGTGAAAAATGAGTTTGGAATCTTTGAAGGTCGATCTTTCAGGCCAAAATGCAATCGTGACCGGTGCTTCTCAAGGTCTGGGAAGAGGGATGGCAGTCGCTTTGGCTGCCAGTGGAGCGAAAGTGGCGTTGGTTGCTAGGAATGCTGAGAAACTGGAACAAACCCGTCAACTGTGCGAACAAGCGGGTGGCAATGCCGTTGTTATGGCCGCCGATGTCAGCCAAAAAGATGCGATCCAAGAAATCGTCGATACGGTGGCCGATGAATGGGGCCAGTTGGATATCTTGGTGAATAACGCCGGAATCACTCGCGATACTTTGTTGCCTGCCATGACGGACGAACAGTGGGACGATGTCATTGCCGTCAACTTGAAAGGCACGTTTTTGTTCACCCGGGCAGCGGCACAACGGATGATGAGAAAACGTTATGGCCGCATTATTAACATCTCTAGCGTCTCGGGGTTAATTGGTAATGCGGGTCAAACCAACTATTCCGCTTCCAAAGCAGGCGTCATTGGAATGACACGAAGCCTCGCCAAAGAGCTAGGGAAACGGAAAGTTACCGTGAACGCGGTGGCCCCCGGATTCATTGAGAGCGAAATGACCGAAAAACTGGGAGAAACCATCATGGGGGAAGTCAAAAAGCGAATCCCAGCAAACCGAATCGGTACTCCAGACGACGTTTCGGCATGTGTGTTATTTTTAGCAAGTCCGGCTGCAGCTTATGTAACCGGCCAGGTTTTAACTGTTGACGGTGGAATGACCGCGTAAGACTGCCTAAGTCGGTAAAAACGAGGTTTTATCGCCGATAAGACGGAAAAAAATCGGCTTTCTAGTCAGTTTGGCTTGACCCTTTTTGTGGTAATCATCTATCTTGAAATGGTTATTCAGCTTGCCAAATCTTCGGTTTTTGGCCGAACAATCTCGCCCTGAATGTAAATTGAGTAACCACTGTCAAAGCAATTTTCAAAGATAAAAGTTTTATAAAAGAAGGAGGCCGATCCATGTCGTCGGTCGAAGAAAAGGTAATCAACATCGTTGCTGAGCAGCTTGGCGTTGACAAAGACAAAATCAAAAGAGAATCGAATTTTGTGAACGATCTCGGCGCTGACTCGTTGGATACAGTTGAGTTAGTGATGGAACTCGAAGAAGAATTTGACATCAATATCCCCGACGAAGCGGCTGAAAAAATTCAGACTGTCGGCGAAGCTATTGACCACATTGAAACGAATCAGGCTGCGACCTAGTCAGCGTTTGCCGATTAAAAAACGATTGTCCGCAGGATGGCAAACCTTTGTTGTTCTGCGGATATTTTTTTATTTCAGCCGAGTTCCATTGATCAAAAATTAAAATGAGCCGACGAGTTGTTATTACCGGATGGGGCCTGGTGTCTTCGCTCAGTTGTGACGTAGAGGATTGCTGGAAAAAAGTTCTAGCGGGCGAAAGTGGAATTCGCCAAATCAACTTATTTGAAACCGAAGACATCCGTGTTCGAATTGGCGGAGACCTGCCCGAATGGGACGCCAGCGATTTAGTGGGAGCCAAAGAAGCCAACAAAATCGATCGATTCACTCAATTCGCTTTGGCATCGGCAGCCAAGGCTTTCGAATCTGCGGGAATCGAGCCTCGTGGCCATCAAAATGCCCGGCGGTTTGGCTGCGTAATCGGGTCGGGTATCGGAGGGATGACGACTTTCTGTGAGCAGATGGAAAAAATGGTTCTTAAAGGACCACGACGAGTATCGCCTCTTACTATCCCCAAGTTGATGCTCAATGCTGGGGGAGGGAACATCGCAATCGAATATGGCTTGCAAGGCCCTAACTACAGCGTGGCGACAGCCTGTGCCAGTGCGACCAACGCAATGGGGAACTCTCTCGATTTGATCCAAAAAGGAATTTGCGACGTGGTGGTCACCGGAGGATCCGAAGCGGCTCTTAGTCGTCTTGCACTCGCCGCGTTCGCCAACATGAAAGCGTTGTCTAGTCGTACCGATGACCCAACCAAGGCTAGTCGTCCCTTCGATGCTGATCGCGACGGATTTGTTTTTTCCGAAGGAGCCGGAATATTGGTCTTTGAAGAATTGCAGCACGCGTTAGACCGAAAGGCGACGATTCTTGCCGAGGTCGTAGGGTTTGGGACAAGTTGCGACGCCGGGCACATCACCTCACCTGATGAAAATGGCGTGGGAGCCGCTGCGGCAATGCAGGCTGCACTTGAGAATGCAAATCTGGAACCTTCTGCCATTGACTATATCAACGCTCACGGAACCAGTACGCCTCTTGGCGACAAGGCTGAAACCAAAGCTGTGAAAACCGTGTTTGGAGATTCGGCGAAACGACTCAGTATAAGTAGCACGAAAAGCCAAATGGGACATTCGCTCGGAGCAAGCGGCGGCATTGAGCTTATCTTGACAACGAAAGCCCTGTTGGAATCAGTCGTCCCTCAGACCATCAATCTCGACAATCCCGATCCTGACTGCGATCTTGATTATACCCCCAACGAGCCGAAAGAGCGAACGTTGGAATATGCGATGAGCAACAGCTTTGGCTTTGGAGGTCATAATGCCTCCATCGTGGTCCGAAAATTTCACGGGTAAATATTTCCGGCTTCCTATTTTGTCTTTGTGATTGGTCCCGAAGGCACGACAGGTTGTAGCCGCGGTTACCAAACCGTGGATCGGAATCGGTTAGCCCACCAAAGACGACATTTTGTAGCCACGGTTGCCAAACCGTGGATAAAAGACCAAACGAACACAAAGCCTCGACGAAACAACAGAATATCGCCCAAGAACCCGCATCTGCCGTCCCTTCAGGACTCCCCGAGGGTTTGGGATCTCATTTCCATTGGGCTTACGCCCAAGGCTTTATGCTGTCGCCACTTCGTGGCTAAAGATCGAAATTCCATCGTGCTTATTCCGGCTGCAACGATAAGTTTGTAGCTACGTGTGCCAACCCGTGGATTGGAATCGTTTGGTCCCGAAGGCACGACAGTTTGTAGCCACGGTTACCAAACCGTGGATCGGAATCGGTTAGCCCACCAAAGACGACATTTTGTAGCCACGGTTGCCAAACCGTGGATAAAA
>JBCCSJ010000399.1:0-4352 GCA_039200505.1 Planctomycetota bacterium
GCGAAGGGTGGATCATCAGAGTCAAAATGGCGAGTGATGACGGAGTCGATAAATTACTCGACTTTGCAACTTACCAAAAACAATGCGACGAAGCCCACTAGTCACGCTTGGTCGCAATGAAAATTTCGGGTAGGCAGCGAATAGAGCAGGGTTTCATCGGAGCAGCTATTTTTCAATCTTGGATGCAGCACCAATCCGCTCCAATGATAGCGACCCTCTCGAATCGAAAGGATTTCGGTTCATCAATGAGTATCTTAGATCGACCGTCCCTTTCCAAAAATTTTTATTGAACCTCATTCGATTGGTAATGAGTCTCCAAACTTTTTTAAACTAGATAAGTTTTCAAAAATGTCAGCAGTCCAGTAAAACAAAACGACTTCAATCCGTCAGTTGGAAAATCGAGAAGACTTCATTCGAAGGCATATCGGCCCGAGCGAATCAGAGATCGCCGAGATGCTATCCGCCGTCGGAGCGGATTCGATGGACCAATTAATTGAATCTACCGTTCCCCCATCGCTGCGATTTGAGGATTCGGATTCAGACATTTTGCCTTCAGCTAGTCTTGAATCGAAGGCAATTGAAGTGTTGCAAGAATACGCTCAACGAAATCATGTTCATCGTTCAATGATCGGGATGGGCTATTACGGGACGCACACTCCGAATGTGATTCTTCGCAACGTTTTGGAGAATCCTGGTTGGTACACTGCTTACACGCCTTACCAAGCCGAAATCTCTCAGGGTCGACTGGAAAGTTTATTGGCCTACCAGCAGATGGTGATGGATTTGACCGGCATGGAAATTGCCAATGCATCCTTGCTGGACGAAGCCACGGCTGCCGCCGAAGCAATGGCGTTATGCAAACGAGCCGGCAAGCAAGCATCCAACCAATTTTTCGTGGCCGACGACGTCCATCCCCAAACGCTTGATGTGCTGCGGACGCGGGCCAGATATTTCGGGTTTGAGTTAATCGTGGCACCTGTGGAATCCGTTGGCGACCATGAAGTCTTTGGGGCGTTGTTGCAGTACCCGGGAACGACGGGACAGGTTCGAGACCTGACGCCGTTTATTGAATCGGTTCAGGCTAAAAAAGGCCTAGTGGCAGTGGCCAGTGATTTACTAGCACTGACCGCACTGAAACCTCCCGGTGAAATGGGGGCAGACATCGTGCTCGGAAGTGCTCAACGGTTTGGAATTCCGATGGGATTCGGCGGACCTCATGCCGCGTTTTTTGCGACTCGGGACAAATTCAAGCGCTCCGCTCCCGGAAGAATCATCGGTGTCTCGAAGGACTCTCGCGGCAAGACTGCTCTTAGGATGGCAATGCAAACCCGTGAGCAACATATCCGCCGTGACAAAGCGACATCTAACATCTGCACCGCTCAAGCGTTGCTGGCCAACATGGCTGCATTCTTTGCGATCTACCACGGCCCGGAAGGTTTGTCCAAAATTAGCAACCGCGTGCATACTCTGACTCGTTTTGCCGCCTCCAAATTACAGGCAAACGGATATGTCATCGAATTCGAAAATTTCTTTGATACAGTGTCGGTCAAAACCGAATCCGCGGCTTCCATCGTAAAAAATGCAGCAATGGAGTTGGACCTGAACCTTCGTCTCATCGATGCCAATTCGGTCGGTTTCAGTTTCGATGAAACAACAACGGCGGAAGACTTGAATCTTCTACTCCGGGCGTTTGAAATTGACGCGGTCATTGAAGAATCGGATCCCTTGGATGCCGAAGGCGAAGTGATTCCCAAGGAACTGGTTCGCAGCACACCCTATCTAGAGCACCCGGTGTTCCACCAACATCATTCCGAAACCGAGATGCTTCGATATCTCAAACGATTGGAAAATAAAGACTTTTCGCTAGCCCATGGAATGATCCCTCTTGGATCTTGCACCATGAAGCTCAACGCAACCGCCGAGATGATCCCAGTCACTTTTCCAGGGTTTGCTAATCTGCACCCGTTTGCTCCTGAAGAACAGTGCCGCGGTTACCGAAAGATGATCGACGAACTGCGGGATTGGTTGATTGACATTACCGGCTACGACGCAATGTCGATGCAACCCAATTCGGGTGCTCAAGGGGAATACGCAGGACTACTCGCGATCCGACGTTACCACGAAAGCATTGGGCAGTCGCATCGTAACATTTGTTTGATCCCAAGATCAGATCATGGCACCAATCCTGCCTCAGCAAGCATGATGGGATTAAAGGTGGTCGTGATTAAAACCGATAGCGATGGCAACATCGACCTGGACGACTTGAAAGCAAAATCGGAGGAACACTCTGAAAGCCTTTCCAGCTTGATGATCACCTATCCCAGCACTCACGGTGTTTTTGAAGAAACGATTCGTCAAGCTTGCGACATCATTCATGAACATGGCGGTCAGGTTTACATGGATGGAGCCAATTTGAATGCATTGGTTGGATTGGTGAAGCCAGGAAAAATTGGGGCGGATGTTTCCCATCTCAATTTACACAAAACGTTTTGCATCCCTCATGGCGGAGGTGGGCCAGGAATGGGACCGATCGGAGTCAAATCCCATCTTGCACCATTTTTGCCGGGGCATGGTCTATTCCCGGGTCAAGAAAACGATAGCGGAGAAACTGGAGCCGTTTCCGCGGCTCCGTTTGGTTCGGCAGCCATCCTGCCCATTTCATGGGCCTATATTTTCATGATGGGTTCGGCCGGACTAAAAAAGGCCACTGAAGTTGCCATCTTAAATGCCAATTACATCGCCAAAAGACTCGAAGGAAACTATGAAGTTCTCTACAAAGGGAACAATGGTCGAGTGGCTCATGAGTGTATCGTCGACATTCGACCTATCAAGGAGTCAAGTGGAATCACCGAAGTTGACGTCGCCAAACGATTGATGGATTACGGCTTCCACGCTCCAACTATGTCTTGGCCGGTAGGTGGTACGATTATGATTGAACCGACCGAAAGCGAATCCAAATTCGAACTCGATCGATTCTGCGATGCCATGAATTTGATTCGAGATGAAATCCGAGAAGTCGAAGCTGGGAAAGTGGAGGCTGAGAATTCGGTAACTCATTTGGCTCCTCATACCCTCGACGACATTGTCGATGCCCAATGGGATCGTTCCTATTCTCGAGAAGACGCCGTCTATCCAAGCCCCGCTACTCGACAATCGAAGTTTTGGCCAACCGTCAATCGTATCGACGACGTGTACGGCGATCGAAACTTCGTTTGTAGCTGCCCTCCAATGAGTGACTATGAAGATTCCGATGACGTTGAATAAGTCGCCGAAAAATTTTCATTACTTGCGAATCGTGAAACCGTACCGTTAGTGATGAAGGTGGTTCGTGCGTTTGCCCCGGATAAAGGTTGTTAGAAAATAGATTTTCTTACAACCTTAAGTGCTGTGTATTGGAAAATTTCGAAAATCAGAAATGATTTATTCTGCGTTAAGAATTTACGCGGTTTCAACCTCGTAGATTGCCGATCGAAGCACTTGATCAATTTGGGCAAACCGAACGTTAACTTGACTTTTTGAATCCGTAGCAGGATGAATTCAGCTCGACTCATCATCGACCCTCCATTTGACGGGCCTACCAACATGGCCGTCGATCAGGCGCTATTGGAAACAGCGGATCAATCCGGGCAGATCACGCTTCGATTTTACCGTTGGAAAACTGCAACTTTGTCGATCGGATATTTCCAATCGCATATGGATCGTGATTTTCACCCGACTTCGAATGGAGTTCCTTTAGTGCGCAGGAAATCGGGGGGAGGGGCAATTCTGCACGACAAAGAGCTCACTTACAGCTTGTGCATTCCCAGCAACCACCGCTGGTCCAACCGAAACACCGAACTTTATCGACTTGTCCATCGCGGAATTTCGAAAATTCTTAATCAGGTGGACATCCCTACTCAACTTTATTCTGATTCAGCCGAACCTCCCGATTCTGAGGATATAAGGCAGAACATTGAAATCAATCAGAAATCGTTCCTGTGTTTTCAGCGAAGGACCGACGGAGACATCTGCCTACACGGGCAAAAAGTGGTTGGAAGTGCACAACGCAGAAACCGGAACTCGCTTCTTCAGCACGGAAGCTTGCTTTGGACAAAATCGGATTATGCACCCGAACTTCCCGGAATGACGGATCTAAAAAGCATGCCTTATTCCATGGAACAATTTGCCGAACAGATAATGAAAATGCTGTCTGAATGCTTGCAGATTGAGTTTAAAGATGCCAAACTCTCGGCGGCCGAGCTAGCATCGGTCGAAAGTCATCGCAAAACCACCTTTGGAAATGACGGCTGGAACTTAAAAAGATAGGAAAAGCCGATTCATCGGGTAAATTTCGGATGATCCTGTGATGGTCA
>JBCCSJ010000400.1:0-4346 GCA_039200505.1 Planctomycetota bacterium
AAACAACTTTATTTCGGATTGAATGCACATAGGTTATTCTTAATTCTGGCCAAAAATGAACAATCTTGGTCAGAATCCAAAGCTAAAGGTTGTCCGTCAAACTCCTTTTTATCCGACATGGCTAACTCTGACGAAAATGCGAGCCTCAATCCAAAACTGGACAATGTCGAACTGGAAACCCTTTTAAGGCTCTCATCAGAGTCAATTTCAGCAATCGCACCGCTGTTACCTAATTTGGATTCGGTCAACAAGATTCTCGCCAAACTTCAACCGGCAATTGCGAGAGGCTATTTTTTGCCTGATGAAGATGAAGAGATTCGAGCTGTTTTTTCACATTATCTCACGACCCGGGCCGCACTACTTTCGATCCTGGAAGACTTGCGACCTTACGCACTTGCGGACCTTAAGAATTCGCGACAACGTCCGGAAATATTTCTACTGGCTTTTACGACTGCGTGTTTGCTCGTTCGGACAGGTCGTTTTTTGATTGATAGTTTTCGGTCCAACAAAGTCATTTGGCGAAAGCTGGATGAATCGGAACCTCGATTTGGAATTCCACGAAAACAATTTACAAGAATTTATCGGTCGCTCGCTTCGCCGGGCAACATCATCACGTTCCTGGGAGGTTTGAACTACTTTTTTGAAAACCGGGAGCTCATTTATCAACTGAAAAAAGAGTCTCCATTCTTGGCACCCATTGTTAACATCCTGATCACCGAAGAACCCTACCTTGAAACAAGCAAATCCTATTACGTTCGCAATGGAATGAAGTATCGTTGGCATTCATTTTTAAGACGGCATCATTCCGCGTTTAAAAAATTTACATTTGGAATGTTTCGACTGTCTGGAAGCCTGATTGCTGAACTTCGCAATCACTGGAAACGAAAAAGAGTGACCTCTGGAGTTCAGCGAAAACTTGCGAGATTGCTTCAGCCCGGTGATGTGATCATTACGCGCCATGATGACGCGACATCGAATCTTTTTCTTCCCGGGTTTTGGCCTCACGCGGCATTGTTTATCGGAAACCAGCAACAAAGAATGGAACTGGATCAGGGTCACAACGTTTTGCATGTTGATCCATGCCAGGCCTCATGCTCTGTTTTGGAAGCACGGAAAGATGGAGTGCTTTTGCGTCCGCTTGAAGACACGTTGTCCGTGGATGCCTGCGTTGTGATTCGACCAAAATTGAATCCTGAACAGATTCGAACTGGGATTTCCAGAGCACTGAGTCATGCCGGGAAGGGGTACGATTTTGAATTTGACTTTCGACGGTCAGACCGTCTGGTGTGCACGGAAGTGATTTATCGGGCGTATCACAGTTTGCCGCCGATTCAATTTCAATTGACCCAGCGCGCGGGCCGTTTTTGCCTTTCCGCCGAAGATCTTTTAGACAGAGCAGTTAACCGTGAATTTTTCGAGGTGATATGCATCTATGGCGTCCGCGGAAATCGTTTCGCGACCGACAACCGCGCCTGGGAATTGTTGCGATCCAGCTACCGTTCGACTAATTATCGCGATTAGAACTGGAACAACCGTCGCAAACGGACTCCGGCGGGGGCCAGTCGAGCGGATTAATCGAATGGTTAACAAAACACTTTGGAAAGTCAGTGGTCCACCAATTTTTGTCGATAAACTGGAAAGTGCGTCAGCATCAACTCATTTCCCAGCGAAATCCGATGGAAATTTACCATTTGAAAAAACTGTCAATCATGGCTTTACTGTCGGTGGCCGTGATCTGTTCCACGTGGTTGGAAACCAATCAGGCCGTGGTCGGTCAAATCTTCCGGCAACCGGAGATGCCAAAGCAGAAAGTAAGCTACCAGTCTGATTCGATCGCCCCACCGACGACGCTCAATGGTGGGCAATCCCTTCAACCCATCCAAAGACCTGTAATCACCAGTGGGATCCAAGACTTCGGTTTTCGACCGGGGATTTCTGAATCCGTTCCGCGCAACCCGGCAGCTGCAGGCACACCAAACCCTAGGACTGTTTTCAACGACGGTACGCCATCGACGGTATTCCCTGGGATCTCATCGTTGCTACCGGGCCAAATTCAAGGCAATCAAACCGACGGATTTATTCCAACCAACAATGGGTTTGCGGGTAATCAACAATACGGCGGTTTTCAATCGAATGATCCTGTCGAGCCAATGGAACCGGTTCCGGCTGAGATATCGTCATTGCCCGATATGAAAGTCAGTCGCGATCACGAAGAAATCCTTCAGTATTATCCGGACGGAAAGTTAAGAATCCGGCGTTATGTTGTGCAGGATCGAGATGGCAACTTTATCAAAGACGGTCCCTGGATCTACTACGGACGAGGCGAAAAATTACTTGCTGCAGGTCGCTTTGTGGATGGCATTATGCAGGGCCAATGGCGTCGAATGCACAACGTCAATGAAGGAGGGATTTTTTCAACGCGGCCGTTCAACCTTTATCAAGGGTTCTTCGAATCCATTGCTAATTTCGACAAAGGCAAACTTGAGGGCTCGTGGACAATCACGGACCAATACGGTCGAAAAATCTTCGAGGTCAATTACGAAAATGGTCTTCGAGAGGGGCCCGCAAGTTGGTGGTTTCCTAATCAGTCTCAAATGCGGGCGGCATTCTTTCGCGAAGGTCTGCTTGATGGGGAGATTACCGAATGGGACGAATCTGAAAAAGTCATCGGTAAAAAAAACTTTCTCAAAGGTCGTCAAGTGATCCAAAAGTCCTCGTTTTACGAAGGGCAAAAACGTCACAAACTTGAAACCTTTCTAGCAGCGAAATTGGTCCCGTCAGGATTCGACAATTGGTGGGATGCGAAACCAGCCAACTACCTTCCCGAAGGACAAAAAGTTCAGAACGGTCCCGCCACGGAATGGTACTCCAATGGCCAAATCAAAAAGCAGGTAAATTTCCGCGATGACAAACCGGTCGGCAAGGTCCTTTGGTATCACCCAAATGGCAACAAGATGTTGAATGGACAGTTTAAAGACGGCAAAAAAGAAGGACGTTGGACGTGGTGGCATCCCAATGGAATGAAAAGCACCGAAGGCATCTACGAAGGCAATCAGCCAACCGGGATCTGGCGTGAATGGCTCGAAAATGGCAAGTTGAAAAAGGAAAAAGACCTAACCCAAAACGTCATTATTCTGGATGACAACAAGGACCCGAATATGTCGCCGGGGCCTGAAGAGGGATCCAGTCCAATCGAAGTCCTCCCCCCCATTAACGGGCAAAAAAAATCAGACGACTCGGAATCGCTTGAAATTATTCCGCCGGGGACTGAAGACGACAACGGTACTGCTCCCTAACTAAGGTTGAATGTTGAATCGTGGCTTTCGACTGGCGATTAGTTCGGACTCTAAAGCTCTTCGAATCATGACTTCTTTCGCTCTTGAGTCCGCATCAAAAGAATGAACCTCGATTCGCACCGAATCAGAATCTTCTAGCCCAAGATAATTAGCCAACGAATCGTTATGAGATTGATCGAGATGCTGCGATAGTCTTTTCCGAAGATTTTGAGCTTGGCCAATGTAAAGGTAACCCGTTGAATCGGAAAACAGATAGATCCCGGGGTTGGTGGAAAGAGAATTAGGGTTATCCAAGAGTTGCTGTTTTGAAAATACCTCAATCTTTTTGCCCCAATCTGCAATTCTCGCAATCAGCTCAGGCCTCAGTTTTCGTGTTTTCCGCAATCTAAAAGCAGCTTTGCGGACTCGATAAAGGTCAACTTCCGGCTCAATTTCCCGAGCTTTTTGATCGAACCGGGCTCGGATCGCAGGGTCACAGATCATTCTGTCAGTTGAAACCTGAAACTCGTCGGTGATTGAACGTGTCACAATTTCAGCGATTGGAGTCACGGCAGTCAAATCGACACGATTCTGTTTCGTTGTTTTTGCTTCCAGCTTCCCTGCTTTCCTTAAATTGACGAGACACCAATTCAAATCGAAATCGGAAATATCGCCGGTTACGATCTCTCGACAACGACCGATGAACTTTTTTTGAAGTTTGTCGTTAAGCAAAACTTCGTCACTACTCCATCCATCATGTGTGGACTGAAATGCCTGTCGAACGGCTGCCTTGGTTTCCTGCCCAATGACGCTTTCGAGCTGACGCGAAGACGGTGGATCGGAAAGTTCGGATTCCTGGCCGCCAGCTTGCAAACAGCAAAGCAAACCAACTAGAAGACAAAGATTATGGAATGGTATCGAAACAAATCGTGTTCGTTGCTTTTGATTCATCTACTAACACCCAACTTTCATCTGATCCCCGTAAACCAATTCGGGTCAACAAATTCAATTTTCCGCATTCACGGTTCCCCAAACAATTCAGGCCTCTGTCGAAGACTGGTCCGCATGTTC
>JBCCSJ010000401.1:0-4329 GCA_039200505.1 Planctomycetota bacterium
GCGGTCACATCATCATTGAAATCGAGGTTGCGGTTTTGCGAGTCGAAACTGACATCGATGTCGTTTGCGTAAATTCCATATCGAGTGCCAACTTCAAGAACGGTAAACCGGTTAATCGGCTGAATCGCTTCCAAGATCAACTGCCCGCCGAACAACTGATTCCGTGTGGACGAAAAGAAACCATCTTGGGTGCCTGTTTCAACGGTATTAAAATCTTCGTCAATCTCGATGGCTCGAAAACCGAGTCCGACTCGGAAGCGATTTCCTTTTCGAACCAATCCGTTGAACTCTAAACTTTGCACTTTGGAATCGTAACTGGAATCGTAAGAGTTGGCGACCATGGCAGGAATACCACCAAAATTTACCGGCACTCCATTTTCGAAAGTAGTTCGTGCTGAAAAGTCATTTAAGTTGAAGTAAGAAATTTCTAATCCGGTTCCCTCAAAATTTTGCCATAGCAATTTGTAGCGTGCAGAAATATCACTACCGGGATCAAGGTCGCTGTGGCGAAGAATCGGAGTTGTAAATCCGGGGTCGAAAACGAAAGGTTGGTCGTCTCCGCCACTATGGGAAAGGGCTAGAGCCTCTAACTGAAGTCTCAACAGCATTGGCGATGTATGTACTTGCTGTCGATTATGTCTTGCAAAAAGCGTCGTCCCGATGGCAGCTAGTTTTGATCGAGCCCCACCAATCACAGAAGCGACTCCATGCTTTAGATTTGCCAGACGGGGAGTGCGGTAAATGGGATGGCGAGGCAGTTTAGCCTGCCCATTACCTAACGCCGGGTAGGTCATCGACATTGGGTAGGTCGCCGATTCGGAAAGTGCCTGCGCTGTCGGAACGATCAATAGTTCCGACCCTGGGTTAGATCGCATCAAATCCGTTCTAGGCAGGCTTTGCAACGGGGCGTAGGTCTGGCTAAAAGCACCATTGTCCCTCAGGGTTGGAGCGACGATGCCGCCCGAAGTTGGCTCTGGGGAAAGCGAATTTGGTGGAGCAAGCGTCGGCAAGCTTCGTGTTTCAATTTGTCCTTGAATGGCAGGTGGGCTGGGAGGAATCGACAAGCTTTGGTCGGAATTGGACTGGCCAGAGATTTGGGCTGCCTTTGCCGATGGCTGACTCAAGGCCGAACTTTGCGAACTGAGCTTGGTTGATTTCGGTTTGGCAAGGTTCTGTTCTGGCTGCGGTGATTCCGTTCGCTTCATTTCAGCTCTCGCCGATTCAGAGCCGGCAAATTCCGTTGAAAGTTCTTCTGCTCCATTTGGCCCCGGTTCAGGTTGCAACATCTCTTTGGCCAATTCATCAACCAAAGCATTGGCTGGTTTAGGGTCACTTTCGGGAACGAATGAAGGGGCTGGACCGAGGGTATCTCCCGACGACAAGGAGCTTACGTTCGAGTTCAAGTTTCCAACAGAAGGATTTGAGTTTTCTGTCGAGTTGTTCTCTTTGACTGCAGGGAAAAAAGTTCGAGGATAGAGTTTCTGGTTGTCTGGTTTTGGGGGTGCTGGAGGAGTGAAATCATCTTTTGGCGGCTGGCTACTATTCAGTTCCAACGCATTGACATTTTCAGTGGAAACTTTGGTTTCGCCCGCCATCGGTGGCAGCGGTAAAAAATTGGTCCAAAGCTGATTGGCAGTCTCTTTGATCCGTGAAACTGTGCTCTTACCGGACGCTTCGTTCCGTTCCTGCCCGACGCAGATCGTCGATGAGATCAGCATCAGCCCCAATACGAGATAGCGAACTAAACCAGACATTCCCGTTCCACCCATTTTCGCAGAGTAATCGAATCAATCACTTTACGAGCATCGACGGTAACAACCGGCTTCTGTATCAGTTCGAATAAAGCTGTTGTGAAAGATACAGGCAGTATATTTTCAATTCAGGTCATTCCGAATGTGCCGACGATAACGACAAAGCAGCCCGAAATTCGATTGCGAATAGGCAGGCATTGTTATTGGTGAATTTGAAGTTAGCGATCAGTGATACCGTGAACCGCCAGATTCGTTCGTTTGCGAGTTGTACAGGGAATTCGTGAATTCAAATTTGACGTTACTTTAAGGGGAAATTCTGGTGATTTCCATTCCATCATTGCGCAACAAAAAAGCCGCCATTGAACGGCGGCTTTGTTGCAGCGGGTTTCAGCCGACATAACCGGCAAAACCAGAATTGACCGTAGGAACGGATTACATCACCATATCTTTGAGACCTTTGAGAGGTCGAACCTTGACTACTTTCTTGGCTGGCCTTGGCTTGGCCCAGACAGTTTCGCCGGTGCCTGGGTGACGAACCTCTCGTTTGGGGAGTGCTGGCTTGTCTTGGACGACGACTTTGCACAACCCGGGGATTGTGAACTGACCAGGACCACCCTTTTTGCTGATGTTCTTTTCGATTTCTGCTGAAAGAGCATCGAAGAATGTAGCGACTTCTTTTTTGCTGTGGCCGGTAGCTTCAGCAATGTTATTCATGATTTCAGATTTTGTAGGTGGTTTCGGGCCGGTCTTCTTTGCCATGGAAAATGTCTCCTCGATCGAATTTTATTTGAAAACCCGCATTTTCGCGGGTCAAAACCGTTAGGTGATTCGCGGAAATTAGACCGCGTCGGCTTAATATTTCAAGACAGCCTAACCCGAAAAGGCCCCGAAACCGGGCATTTTTGTTCAAAAAACGTATTTTTGCCCCCAATTTCGGCCGGATTAGCACGTTTCGCCGCATAAAACCCGCTTTTTTGCTTGGTCACCGCATCCGATACAAGATCAACCACCTCGATGAGATAAGCTTGATGGAGCGGACCATTCTGAATTTCGGTGCCATAAGCTTGAATAGAAAAATAATCTTGCTGACAAATTCTCTGTTCGGCATCATTTTATTTGGGCCCTGGCAGACCTCGCCTTCCCAAGTTCAGGCGGATGAGTCCGAACAATTGCGGCAAGTCCAACGAGAATATCTCGATCGGATTTTGCCTGTCTTTCAAAACGAGTGTTTCGACTGTCATTCGGGTGAGGAACCTGATGCGGGTTTTCGGATGGACCAGTATCGAACGATCGATCAAATCCTCAAGGCTCGCAAGAAATGGAAGAAAGTATTCGCTCGAGTAGCAGCCCATGAAATGCCGCCGGCTGATGTTTCAAGGCTGAATGACCAAGACCACAAACTGGTGTTGGCCTGGATCGAAAAGATGCTCGACAGTGTCGACTGCACTCAGATCAATCCCGGTCAAGTGACGGTTCGCCGACTCAATCGAATTGAGTATCGCAACACGATACGGGATTTAACAGGAGTCGACTTCGCTCCGGCCGAGTCGTTTCCAGGCGACGATGTTGGCTATGGATTCGATAACATCGCGGAAGTCTTATCTTTGCCTCCTCTCCTCATGGAAAAATATCTGGACGCTGCCGAAACAATCACGGATCGCGCTATCGTCGATCCGGCTGAACCGATGTGGACCACATCTTTTACCGGTAGCGATATCAAAAAGTTTCCCGGGAGTGGTCTCGATGGTCTGACTCATGTTTTGTCGTCTAACGGGACCATCACTAAACAGGTGCGAGTGCCTGAAAAGGGGCAGTACGTTGTAAAAATCTTGGCTCACGGAACGCCGGTCGATGATCAGTGGCCGATCATGGAAGTTTCACTCGATGGCAAAAAAATCGGCGGGGCAAGAGTTCGCAGTCCACGCGGAGAGGCCGAGCATTATCAATTTAAAGCAAGGTTTCGAAAACCTGACGGCAAACTTGGTATTTCGTTCACCAACGATGCCTACAAACCCAAAGTCGCCGACAGGAATCTGTACATCGAACAGGTTTCAGTCTCGGCCACCGCACGTAAACTTCCCGCCTCCCATACCCTGCTGATCGGTTCATCTCCCGTTGGTTTGCCCAATCAGATTCAAGCCGCTCGTTCGGCAATCAATCGGTTCGCATCCAAGGCTTACCGGCGTCGTGTTTATAGCGACGAGTTGACTAGGTTGACACGGCTTTATCAAAATTTCAGAGAATCGGGAGAATCCCATGAGATCGCTCTAAAGCACTGTTTTCAAGCAGTCTTGGTGTCCCCTTTTTTCCTTTATAAAGTTGAAATCCCAACGTCTGCTGGACAGGTCAGGAATCTCACTGATTTTGAGCTGGCTACCAGTTTGTCGTATTTTTTGTGGAGCACGATGCCAGATGCCGAATTATTCCGCTCCGCCGCCACGATGAGTCTGAAAAAACCGGAAGTCTACCAACAGCAATTAACTCGCATGTTAGCCGATCCGAAATCGGCGGCACTTGTTGATAACTTTGTGGCTCAATGGCTTCAGTTGGGGCACTTACAACACGTTAAACCTGATCC
>JBCCSJ010000402.1:0-4329 GCA_039200505.1 Planctomycetota bacterium
CACAGCCAACCTCTTCTAAGATTGAAACCGTTACGTCGCCACCTACTTCGTAACCTTCCGTCTCACCCCGAAGCTCTCGAACGAACTTTTGCGGTTCACAGCCGGCCTTTGGAGAACGCTCAATTTGCTTAGCTGCCATTTTTGCAGCCCGCTTGGACTTGATCTCCGCCACATGACCTCTTTCAGCCCGAGAAGCCTGACTCTGGCGAGAACGACGGCCCTTCGAAGGACGTTTCTTATCATCAAAACCCAACTGAACTGCCTCGTAACCATCTCGATCGAGCGACCGCAACTGCAAAACCCTGCAGGGCCCCGCCAGAATCACTGTGACCGGCGTTGCAACTCCATTTTCGGAATCGTACACCTGAGTCATCCCGACCTTCCGGCCGAGTATGCCTTTCGCCATGATTACACCTTTTTAGTTCAGTTGGTTTGCCGACGCGGATTCTAACCTGCGGATGCGGATAGATTATCCCCGCGACTTCCGTCCATATAATTTCGCTTAGCGGTTTATTTTCGCCCTACTTAGTCGAAGCCTTGATTTTGATATCGACCCCTGCAGGGACATTTAACTTGTTTAACGCCTCGATCGTCTTGGCAGTAGCCTCTACGATATCAATGAGCCGTTTGTGGGTCCGTATCTCGAACTGCTGTCTCGACTTTTTATTGACAAACGGACTCGAAAGAACCGTATATCTTTCAACTCGAGTCGGAAGTGGAATGGGGCCATGAACAATCGAATGGGTCCTTTTCGCGGTATCCACAATCTCGGCGGCACTCTGATCAAGAATTGAGTGATCGTAAGCTTCCATCCGAATTCGAATTACTTCATGAATCGCTGCCACGCGACTATCTCCAAAATTTTTGGTCACCTGTTTCCATACGTCAGCCCACATGACTGAAAGCGTGCTTGGCAAAGCCTCAGATAGTGGTCTAACACTTTCAGGCCGCCATTTCCGAGGAAACAGACACAAATCCTCGTTGGTCGAGGAAACGTAAGAACTTATTGGCCGACATTCCGATCGTCAACCGCAAAATATCATTTTTCCCGGCAAAATTAGGCCTCGTCAAAATGGATCGATTGATCTGGAAAAATGACCGTCGTCTCCTCAGCAACATTCGCTAAAATAATGCCGGCAAGGCGATCAACCACTGATTCCTGATCGGAAGCAAACGATGACAACTCGACTTGAAAATCAGCGAAACTCCTTAAATATAGTATTTTGGTTAGCTCTCGTCACTTCGACATTGTTTGTGGCCCCCCCGATAGCGGCCCAACAGGCACCGCCACCCACTAATGTCACCCTTCAGTTGCCAGTGCTGCGATTTTTCAACATTCGAACCACCGTGATGGTGCCTGATGGCGGCATCATGAGTCTGGGAGGAATTGGTCGATCCCGGTCCACTTCAAGTTCTCGCGGCATTCCGGGAACATTAGGTCGACCTTTTGCCAATCGCAGTTCCGGGTTTCAAACTTCCGGAAGCCAGCTTTCGGTCAAACCTCGAATCATCATTTCAAGTGAATTGGAAGCCGATGTGCTAGCAGAGGCAGAACGAAGGCATGCAATCACCGAATTATCCGATCCTAACGGTCCGGCGGCAGTCCGGCAAAAAGCCGATTTCATCTCTCGAAACATTGGACGCAAACGAAAACGGTAAGCAACAGAAATAGTAGCAAGCGTCGGCGATCGTCCCGACTCCGAATATAAACCTTTCGGCTGAAACTCAAACCTCACAAACCAAAATGATTTCAGTCGAAAATCTTCAATTCAAGTATCCGCGATCCGATTTCGCATTGCAGGTACCTTCGCTAAAGATTTCGCCTGGCGATCGAGTTGCGATTGTCGGTCCCAGCGGTAGTGGTAAGACAACGCTTTTGAATTTAATTTCCGGAATCGCGACTCCGGATCAAGGAACAATTACCGTTGGCGAAATCAACCTTCCTAAGTTGTCCGAAAAACAGCGGCGCGATTTCAGGATCTCTCAAATTGGTTTTGTTTTTCAGAAATTCGAGTTGCTCGACTATCTCAACGTCAAAGATAACATTTTGTTACCTTTTTTAATTAACGACTCATTAATGCTTTCATCCGAAGTCATCGAAAGGGCTGAGTCTTTGACAACACAGATGGGGATCAAAAATAAATTAAATCGTCGATCTGATCAGCTTTCTCAAGGTGAACAGCAACGGGTTGCGATCTGTAGAGCTCTTATTACTCAGCCCAATCTTATTTTGGCAGACGAACCAACAGGAAACCTGGATCCCAACAACAAGAAGCTCATTTTGGATTTGCTCTTTCACCAAGCTACCGAAAATAAGCAAACGTTGATTGTGGTCACACACGATATGACGCTCATTGATCGTTTTGATACGGTCGTGAATTTTGAAGAGTTTCTTGCTGAGGCCCAACGATCTAATGGTAAGGAATCCCGAACTGAGGATTCAACATCATGAAGAACGGCCCCCTTCGACTGGCGATTAAGTACGTGGTTTATCACAAGGCCAAGTCACTTATTTTGGTCGCCTGCATTTTTTTGACTCTGTTCCTACCGTTCGCGATTCAAGTGTTGCTTTGGGAATTCGATCAAAAGATTGCCGCGCGGGCTGCCAGCACTCCAGTGGTTTTGGGAGCACGGGGTAGTAGTTTGGACCTGGCTCTCAATGCTCTTTATTTTAAGTCGGACTCCGCTGCGACGATCCCGTATTCAGAAGTAGAGTCCGTTCGTGAAAGTCGATTGGCCGATGCGATTCCAATTCACGCACTTTATACCGCCCAAAACTATCCCGTGGTGGGCACTTCCCTCGAATACTTTTCATTTCGAAAACTGGAAATAGCTCAAGGCAGTCCGTTTGCTATTCTTGGGGAATGTGTTGTCGGGTTTCGCGCGGCTCAATCGCTGAATTTGAAACCGGGCGATCAATTGCTTTCCGATCGCGAAAATGTTTTGAATCTGGCCGGGCAAACGCCGCTTAAACTTGATGTGGCCGGTACGCTTCGTGCCACAAACACGCCGGATGACTGGGCGGTTTTCGTGGATCTTAAAACTGCTTGGGTAATTCAGGGGTTAGGACACGGTCACCAAGATCTAAACAAGGAAGCCGAAGACAGCAATCTTTTATTGGGCCGAACGAATGAAAAAATCACCGCCAACGCGGGAGTGGCGTCTTACATTGAGATCACGCCAGCCAATGTCGGTTCTTTTCATTTCCATGGTGAACAATCTGACTTTCCGATTACCTCGGTGATTGCGGTCGCTCAAGATGTCAAGAATGAAACGATCTTACAGGGACGCTATGGATCGAGGGATTCCCAAGTTCAATTCGCAAAACCAGCCCTTGTTTTTCAGGACCTAATGAATCTGGTATTCCAGATTAAAACATTCTTCGATGCCAATGCGATCTTGATTTCGGTTTCGACGCTGTTGCTGTTGACGTTGGTAGTTTTGCTGTCGTTAAAACTTCGGACGCGCGAGATGGAAACGATGTTCAAATTAGGGTGCAAAAAGGGAACGATTGCTGCGCTTCAGTTTTGGGAATTGGCCATCATCTTCGGCCTAACCAGCTTACTGGTCGGGATTGCTTCTAGCGGATTGTGGGCGGTTTCCGGTGAGATCGTTGAATGGCTTTTGATTCGCCCCAGTTAATCCAATCGCAATTGACAACCGTCCGTTTTATCAATCCTCGACCCAGCGTGTTATGATGAACAGTGGGGCAGTTTTCGGGTTATAGCTGCTCTTTTGACAATTAGTGGGTTGAGCTTAAAATCTCGACTGTTTTGATGGAAGTGTAAGCTCGCCATTTGTGAGATATGGCTGAATTTGATCCTTACCTAAAATGGCTTGGGATCCGCGACAAAACGCGGCCTGTCAGCCATTATCGACTGCTAGGCATCGATCTGTATGAGAGCGATCCAGAGGTGATCCATGCCGCTGCCGATCGGCAGATGGCTCACATCCGCACCTTTCAGGCCGGACCCAACGGAGATGCGACTCAAAAGTTGCTCAACGAACTCTCAAGGGCCCGGCGATGTTTATTGACCCCGGAAAAAAAAGCAGCATACGACGAAGAGTTGCGAGGCAAGTCCCAAGCTCAATTACAAACAACTGCCGTTGCTCAACCGGTTGCTTTCGAGGCCGCTGTCCAATCGGTTGAAGTCACTTTTTCCGCACAAAACCAAGCCGAAAACGAACTCAAGATCCGGCAAGATCCAAACTCGAAACAAAAAGCAAGACGGCGAGCCAAAAGTCGATTCTTGATGAGCCTTGTAAGCTGGATTTCCGGGGGCCTTGCCGCTCTGGGTGTTGCCGCGTGGATGATCAATTCTGGTTTGC
>JBCCSJ010000403.1:0-4328 GCA_039200505.1 Planctomycetota bacterium
ACTCCCTCAATTTTTAGCTTTAAAGGATCTCAGCTTTGACGAATCTTGGGTTCAATCCGGAAATAAAAACGGCGAATTTGCATTCAATATCGACGTATCAAGATTACAAAACTTGGAAAGACTGTGGCTTTCAAGAAACTCGGTCGCGACTGATCTTTCCATTTTGGTCCCCTTAAAGAAACTTCGATTTCTCCAATGCACTATCCCTGAAAGCAGCGGGGTCGGATTCGATCGTTTGCTCAATCTTGAGAATCTGGTTTTGTACGGAGTCCCTGAAAATTCGATCCTCCGAAATCTTGCATTGTTAAAAAAATTAAAGTCCGTCACCATCGTCGATTCTGAACTTCAGTTTTCTGATTCGGATTTTCAAACTCCGATCGCGGTTCGGGCTCCAACTGTAGCGAATCAAGAATCACGTTCTGAATTTCTAGCGAAAGCGAATAGGATCCTGCCGGGAGTCAGCGTGAAAGTCGTCAGCGACAAGAACTACGCGCCCGAAACACCACAAAAATTTCAGGAGCACGTTAATCGGCTTCGAATCCAGTTGCTCGATGAAATTTCCGATTGGGGTCCTGAAGAGAATTGAGATTGCTGAATTCCAACAAGCGTATTTTAAAAATAGGTTTGTGGTTTCTTTAATCATTCGCTGTTTCGTTTAAAATCTGGCGGATGAATTAAAAGAGAATCGATGACAGAAGCACTCACACAAATCTTCCTGACGCCGACCGGTTGGTTACTGGTCATTTTCGGTACCGGCCTGGGCGTATTCGTTGGCGCAATTCCTGGTTTGACAGGGACGATGCTTATTGCGTTAACGCTTCCCTTGACATTCGGCATGGACGAACAGTACGCGATGACCCTGTTGATCAGCATCTACGTCGGGGCAATCAGTGGGGGTATGATTTCGGCCACGCTTTTGCGGATGCCGGGTACCCCTGCATCAATCGTGACAACTTTTGATGGTTACCCAATGGCTCGAGACGGGCAACCCGAAAGGGCGCTTGGCCTAGGGGTCATGTCTTCGATCGTTGGCGGACTGATTTCGTGGTTCTTTTTATTCCTTTTGGCGAAACCGATTTCGCAATACTCGAAAGAATTTGGTCCATTTGATTATTTTTCACTCGTCATGATGGCCCTCGTTTTGATCGCGACGATTGGTGGAAAATCACTCTCGCGGTCTTTATTTGCTGGTTTTCTAGGGATTTTATTCGCATTGGTGGGAATCAATCCTGCTACGGGCCAGACTCGATTGACGTTTGGTTACACCGAATTGAACAACGGGTTTGGGCTTTTGCCTGTTTTGATCGGAATGTTTGCAGTCAACCAGATTTTCCAAGACATCATCCTTTCTTCAAAAACGGATCAAATCAAAGCGATCAACACTCAAGGCTTGGCAATCCGCCTGAAAGATTTCCAAACCCATTGGATCAACCTGATTCGATCGTCACTTGTTGGTACTTGGATCGGGCTATTGCCGGGAATCGGTGCAAATATTGGGTCAGTGACGGCTTATTCCGTTGCGAAATCGACGTCGAAATCTCCTGAACAATTCGGCAACGGTTGTGAGGATGGCATTGTGGCCGCCGAAGCTGCCAATAACGCGACTGTCGGCGGTGCATTGATTCCTTTGGTGGCGATGGGACTGCCCGGATCGGTTGTCGAAGCCGTGTTATTGGGGGCGTTGATTATTCATGGATTTCAACCAGGCCCGCGGCTGTTTGATGAAAACCCTGCCATTGTTTACTCCATCATCTTTGCTTGTTTGTTCGCCAATATTGTGATGGCGGTCATCATGTGTTTTTCAATGAAAATATTGGCCAAGTTGACAGTTGTTCCCCGAGCCTATTTGATACCAGTGATCATCGCGTTTTGCGTGGTTGGTTCGTACGCTCTTTCAAACCGGCTGTTTGACGTCTGGGTCATGATTGGTTTTGGACTGCTTGGATTTTTCCTTGAATCAAGAAAAATCCCGCTGGCCCCTTTTGTTATCGGGTTTGTCCTTGGTCCCATCGCGGAAGAAAACCTATCTGCAGGATTGATGAGTTCCAATGGTGACTGGAGCCCTGTCGTTACCGAACCCAAATCGCTTTTATTCCTTGTCGTCGCAGCTATTTTGCTTTTCTATCCGTTATATCGAGGCAGTCGGAAACAGAAACAGGAAACTGACTCATGAAAATTGCGGCGTGGATTATCATTTTAGTTTTGCTGATTTGGCGGTTTGGCTTCCAGCCAGATTATGGCAATCAGGATGGCTTTCCCAATCAAAAAATTGAACTGGTGGTTCCCTATCAGGCTGGAGGTGGTACTGATAATTTCGCGAGAATCCTACAAAAGACGTTGGACGCCCGTGATGAAATCAAGGTTCCCTTGGTCATCATCAATCAGGATGGCGGATCTGGCACGATCGGTAGTCGAATGATTAAAGATGCCGAACCGGACGGGTACCAATTGCTCTGCCACCACGAAGCGCTCATTGCCACCAAACTGGCCGGTGTTGTCGATTATGGTCCGGAAGCTTTTCGTCCTATCGCACAAGTCGCTAGTGTCGTCCTGCTGATGATCGTGCGGGAAGATTCGCCCTATCAGTCGCTCCCCGGACTGCTAAAGGCAGCCCAGGAAAATCCCAACAGCATCCGAGTGGGTGCAAATCAAGGTTCACCCGCCTATTTTATTTGTAAACAATTGATGAACGAGTATCCCGGGGCGAAGTTCAACTTCATCTCGGCCGGTGGTGCTAAACGATATACGTTTCTGCTAGGTGGAAAACTGGAAGCAGGAATTTTTTCGCTGGCCGAATATGTTGCTTTCCGCAAGCAAAATGTGCCTGCTTCGGAAAATATTCTGGCGATTGCCAACTTTGGAAAATCGAGGCATCCCAGAATTTCGGACGTCAAAACCTCACGAGAACAAGGTCTGGAAACGTCGGCCGAGAACGCCTAGTACATCTGGGCTCCCAAAGATACGCCCGACCAGGCGGCAGCCGTGTTGGCCAATGCATTTCAGAGTGCGATTCAGGATCCCGACCTGATTGAAGAATTGGATTTGTTATCAATCGACCCAACTTTCCGAGGCGGAATCGAATTGGAACAACACCTTGCCGATCGGAATGAAGCCTTCCAAAAACTCGCGGTCGAAGCGGATGCCAGCTTGCCAAACTTTGCGGGTTGGGCGGCAGGAATTGTCGGAATTTTGGGTGGCTTTATCCTGATTAACGAATTCCGAGATTCCAAAAGTGAAATCAAAGATTCATCCGATTTCGCACACCCTCAATTCAATCAGTTAGCAGCTGCTTGCTTGGCGATTTTGATTGCTTACGTGGTTGGCCTCCAGTTTGGGATGCCATATTTGCCAGCTACACTCACCGCAATATTCATGTTGGGAATTTCTATTACCCAAGACCGAAAAAAGCATTGCGTTTCGTTGATTCAATTGTCGTTAATCGTAACGCTGTCTATCGAATTGGTGTTTACCCGCATCTTTACGGTGATCTTGCCTTAGTCCTGCCATTAGCCGGATCCCAAGAGTTGGAACGTTAGGCCTAATTTTTTTGCTGAACGATCCCCACGCAGCCGAACTCAACTTTGTCTAGCCAAACCAACCTTTGCCTTTGATGTTTTTGATGGCGACAGCTTCGTCCTTGTCCAGATTAAATACTTTGTCCAACTTCATTAATCCAAACACTTCAAGGATGTTTTCGTTAATGTTGCAGAACCGCAAGTCAACTTTCCCGTCACGACACTTTTTCCCGAACTGAACCAATTTGCCGATCATTGCCGACGACATGAAGCTCACGTTTTGAAAATTTACAATGATCTTCTTATTGGCGGGATCAGTCAAAAACTCGTTGAGTTCCAACCCTAAACCGTTAATTCGTGACTGGTCGATGATCCGAACGTCCTGAAAATAAGCCAACAAGATTCCGTCTTCGACACGAGTAAGCAACGTCGCCACAGTGAGTCCTCAATTTGAAAATGAGCCGCAACCTGAACTGATCCGATATAATTTTTAGCAAGGAATCGGACCAAAACAGTAAGATTCGAGCAGTCCGGATTTTAAACGGTTCAGTCTGAAAGTAAAGCAACAAAGGGGCTGGTTGCCACATTTTGAACTGCCCGCGGTCCCATTTTTTCAAGGCTCAATCCTCCAGTGAAGTCTGTTTTTGTTTTTGAATGGTTGACCGGTGGCGGCCTTTGGCGAGACCAAGTCTTACCCGAGTCTGCCTGTTCCACCCAAGCCCAAGGGCAAAAAATGTGGCGGACAATCTGCACCGATTTTGCCGAAGCAGGCTGCCGTGTGCTAACAACTTTGGATAACCGAATTCGCCTTCC
>JBCCSJ010000404.1:0-4314 GCA_039200505.1 Planctomycetota bacterium
GAAGGGTTGGAGCCCACAATAAGAGATTACTTGGCCGTTTCAGTGATGGGCAACAGATTCGATTCGCAAGACATGTTCACTTCAGCGGTTTAAGGCCCTGTTTGGTTCGTTCGTGATTTATCAGCTGAAACGCGTCTGAAAGCTTCCAGAATTTTATCAACTGCGACTTTGATACCCCCAATCGCAGGGCAACTTGGGTCAGGTCGAATTCGAAAATCTTTGCCACATCGAGTGACTCGGCCAGCATCCACGCGAAATCAAAGTGTTTTGGCGAAACAGTAATTCGATTTCCAGAAATTCGGCTTTTCCATCGTTCTGATGGGAATTCCTCAATCTTACGATCGGTTCTGATTGCTAACGCCAAGTTGATTCGCAAGCGATCAATCGAGCGTTTTTGATTGGTGTCTTGGCTGCGGGTTTCTCCGGCTCGTCCGGCTATCCCCGACTTCAAATCTTTGATCACGATTCCAGTTTCGACTTTGTTTCGGTGCTGTCCGCCTGGCCCCTGTCCGCGTGTTCTTTTGATTTCGCATTGTTTAAGCAAAACTTCGATCTCTAATTCACTCGGATGGGTCGAAGGTTTTTTGTCGTTCATTTCTAAAGCGATTCAAAGCGACTAAATGCGAATGGGTCGACGGTTTCGAAATCCGAGTGTGGTTTGGGATTGTAAACAAGATTAAAATATTTTGAGGCTCGCCGAACGAATTTCCCCAAGCAGAATCCCCAAAATGGCTTTAAACAAAATCGGACCTTACGAATTTCAAGGGATCCTGGGACGGGGCGGAATGGGGTCAGTCTATCGCGGAGTTCATGCTGAAACGGGCGAAATTCATGCGGTCAAAATTTTGGCTCCCACTTACGCTAATGATCCCCACTTTCGCGGACGTTTCGAGTCTGAGATTAAATCGCTTTTAAAACTGAACCATCCAAACATTGTCAAACTGCTCAGTTTTGGGCAAGAAGACGGGATGCTGTATTTTTCGATGGAGTTGGTGGAAGGCAACAGCCTGTTTCAGCTCCAGCGTAAAGGGCATCGATTCGATTGGCGACAAACTTTAGGAATCGCCTTGGACGTAGCAAACGGGTTACGGCACGCTCACGATCGCGGAATCATTCACCGCGATCTCAAGCCGGGAAATCTGTTGATGCCACTCAACGAGGATGGCACCCACGGAAATGTCAAAATCACCGACTTTGGAATCGCCAAGCGTTTTGGAACATCACAAAACACTGGGACGAATGTGGTGGGGACAATGGACTTTATGAGTCCCGAACAGGCCAAAGGAGAAGCGGTCACCATTCGTAGTGATCTTTATAGTCTTGGAGCGGTATTGTTCACGCTCCTTTCAGGAAGGCCTCCTTTTTCGGCGAACTCGATCGAAGAATCATTGCGAAACATTACCAAGGTTCCTCCTCCCAAAATCAGTTCAGTCGTTCCCGATGTTCCCAAAGAATTGGAAGAGCTGATCCGAAAGTTGATGGCAAAAAAGCCGGAGACACGAATCCAAACGACAGTAGCCCTAATTCACAAACTCAACGAAGTCGGGTCGTACCTGAAGGGATACAGCGAAGCGAAAACCGCCTACACTGGACCAGGTGGACTGTCGGGCCAAATGGACGAAACCTTTGAAGTCAGTTCGCCACAGACCGTAGAGAACACCGTCAATGAAGGCAACGCGAGCGCACCGTCCAGAAATAAGACAAGTGACGAGTTAGGCGTCACGGCCGATTTTTCGCAGACCGATGGCGAGCTGACGTTGGCTCCGGCGACAGATGTGGATTTTTATAATCCTGTCGATGATCAAATCCGTCGGCAGCTTACCGAGTACCCCGTCAAAGAGGAATCAGGCTCAATCGGAACGGTCCTGTTAGGGCTGGCGCTGATGGCCGTACTTGCCTTGGGGGGATATCTCGTCTATCGCGCTTATCTTCCGCCAGCCTCCGAGGCACTACTTGCCAAAATTGAGCTTTACGTCGAAGAGCCCAACAAGGCCCAAAAAGAAATTGATCTATTTCTGAAGCATTATCCCGATACGCCTGAGGCAAAAAGCGTGGGTGAACTTAAAGAAATCGCCGACGCGATTCAACTGTACAATACGCTTTCCAGAAAACTCAAGTTTCGACAAGGTGTACCCGGAGAAAAACGTCTTAGCAGCATCCAGCAAGAATTTTTGGAATTGCTAATCCTCGCAGAAGAAGATCCAGTAGAAGCGGATCGGAAAATGGGGGCGTTCATTACTGTACACGGAGTTTCTCCTGAACTGACCATCGCCGACCAGGAGTGTGTGGATGCTGCCAAAAGTTACCGCCGAAAAATCAAATACGATGCGGACAATCGAATTCAGTTCCGTGTCAAGCAAATCCGGTCGGCCATGGATCAGGCTAACCAGATCACCGATCCCGATGGTGCCATTCCGATTTACGAATCGATTGTAAAACTTTACGGAGACACTGACTGGGGGGTTGGAGCAGATGCGGACGCTGGGCGGGCACTTGTGGTGAAAGCTCGCAATGTTTTAATCTCCATGCGTAAAGCCAAGATCGAAGCAGAGCAGAAGGCTAAGCTGGATGCTGTGAGGGATAAGGAAGAAAAAGAAGCCGATGAAACCCCGGAAACCGGAAAAAATCAAGGATAGTTAGAATTCTTCTGACAAAACAATGGATCTAAAGTGAGCTTGGTTCAGGAAATAGTTGACGTTACTCTGCCCAACAAAAAGTATCAAATCCTGATCGGGCCTGGATTGCACCAAAGTTTGCCTGATCACATGCATAGCCTACAAGGCGAACACGTGATTTTGATAACCGATGACAAAGTGGCGGGATTCTGGTTGAAGCCATTTGCCAGCCAAATGTCAAATATCGTATCTCGTTTGGACGAGATAGTGGTCCGGGAAGGTGAGCCTTCGAAATCGGTGGAAACTTGCAACCAACTTTGGCAAAAAATGCTTGAGATGGGAGCCGACCGCCGCACCATCGTCGTTGCCCTTGGAGGTGGAGTTGTTGGTGATCTGGCAGGTTTTTTAGCCGCCAGTTTTGCTCGCGGGATTCGGTTTGTTCAAATTCCAACCTCACTATTGGCTCAAGTCGACAGTAGTGTTGGTGGAAAAGTAGGAATCAATCTTCCGCAATCCAAAAACATGGTCGGCGCGTTTTGGCAGCCGGAATCAGTAATCATCGATCCGCTGGTTTTGCAAACGCTTGATGAACCTAATTTTCGTGCAGGAATGGCTGAAGTGATCAAGTACGGCTTGATTATGGATGATGAATTTTTCCATTTCTTAAAATCTTCGGTGGATCCGATTCGTGGTCGAGACCCGCAGATTTTGGCCAAAGTGATTGCGTGGTGTTGTCGCTGTAAAGCTCAAGTCGTTGAAGAAGACGAAAAAGAGACGTCTGGTCGGCGAGTGATTCTTAATTATGGTCACACTTACGGGCACGCGATCGAAAATGTATTCGGGTACGGGACCTTTTTACATGGCGAAGCAATCGCGATCGGGATGACGTGTGCCGCCCGGCTGGCGATGGAGCTTGGCATGGTGGATTCCGATTTCTTGAAGTCTCAAACCGAACTGTTTCTTGAATTTGGTTTGCCGGTCGAATGTCCAGAAAACCGGCACGACGAATTGCTGGATGCGATGAAACGTGACAAAAAAGTGGCGGCAGGAAAATTGAGTTTGATTCTTCCGACCAGGATTGGAAACGTGGTTTCCATGGCGGCTCCAAGCGACGAAAAAATTCGCAACTCTTTGGTAAATTAAAGGTTCGCCAAACTTGAAACGAGTTCTTTGTAGAAAGCCTCATGTTTTACGATGCTGAAAAATTTCTTTTGGTCCAGTTGTTAGAAGAAAATTGGCAAACGATACGCGAAGAATACCTGGCATTGTCGGAAGAGTGTTTTGATCCCTGGGTGCAACAAAGTATGCACGGAAAAGGTTGGAGCGTGTTCGGTTTGATCGCTGGAGGGATGACTTTACCGACTGCCAAAAAATGTCCGCGAACGACCGAGCTTTTAATGCAAGCCGGAAATGTGGGTTTGGCTGGTTTCTCCAGGATGGCGCCCGGAACTCATATTCTTCCGCACCAGGGGTGGGCTGAAAATGAGTACCGTTGCCATTTGGGACTGGTGGTGCCTGAGGGTTGTCGGCTGAAAGTTTTGGAAGAAACTCGGCATTGGGAAGAAGGCCGGTGTTTGGTGTTTGATGACACCGCAATGCATGAAGCATGGAACGACTCGGACAAGACTCGCGGGAACTTGATGGTCGATTTCCTGAAGCCGGGTAAAAAACAGTTTTCGATCGATAACGTGCCCTCGAA
>JBCCSJ010000405.1:0-4283 GCA_039200505.1 Planctomycetota bacterium
AAGCTGCGGAAAAGTGGCTTGGTTTTTCCGATGATCTGTCCAGAAGGCTTGAAGTTGGGGTTTTTCTTAGAAAAGGGAGCGTCGCTGAGTTTCAGGGAACAAAAGCCAAAGTGTACCGTCAAAAATTAGATGAATTGAAAGAATTTGTGGAGGCTCGAAATAAGGATGGAATCGCCGATCGTTGCCAAGCGGTTGCTGACGCCTATTTGCGGATGAGCAATTCTTTTCGCGATATTGAGTTTTAAAGTTATAATATTCATTCAGATCTTCAATCATTCATTTCATTTTCCCACCCATTAGCTCGACCGGGGCTGATAAATAACCAAAGGACCCCAAATGAATTCAAAGTACAATCGGACAGCGTTTACGTTGGTCGAATTGCTGGTCGTGATTGCCATCATCGGCATTTTGATTGGTATGCTGTTGCCAGCCGTTCAGCAAGTTCGAGAAGCAGCTCGACGGACGACTTGCAAAAATAACATGCGGCAACTTGCGATTGGAATTCACAACTACGAAAGCACCTTTTCGCGATTCCCTTCCGGATACGCTTATATTCCTGGCTCCGAGTATTCGGGGGCGGGGTATCCTGCTTCTGGGTTTGAAACTGCCAATCACCTTGGGCATGCTTGGGGAGCTTTCATTTTGGCCTACATCGAACAGCAAAATCTCAGAGATTTGACCAAGTTTAAGCTACCTGTTTTCGATCCGATTCACCAACAAGTTCGCGAAACCCACTTGCCAGTATTCATCTGTCCAACTGACCCATGGTCGTCTGGGAACTTTGTGATTCGAGACGAATCCAGCAGTCCAGTCGAAAAGTATGCTGCGGCCAGTTACTGTGCCAACTGGGGACCTGCTTTCGGCGTCGAAGCTACACCGGGTGACGCCAGTGACGATCATAATCTTGACGCGACTCCCGATGACAGCGAGGGGCCATTTTTCCGAAACAGTCGAATCACATTTGGTCATGTCGTCGACGGAACTTCGTCCACTATTGGATTGGGCGAAAGAACCAACGGGCCAATTCTGGATACCGATGGGCGACCAATTGGCACTGAACCCCATCCAAATTTCGAGAACGCTTGGTTTGCTGCAGTTCGGGACATCGACGCCCCCGACGATGACCACGGTCACATGGTATTGTTTGATGCCGAATACGGACCCAATCAAGCACGAGGTGATGGAACCGGTGCCGACCGGGGTGTGTCGGCTCCTCATGCAGGGATCGCCCAGTTTACATTCTTGGACGGTTCGGTTCACGCGATCAACGAAAATGTTTCGATCGATGTTTATCGAGCCCTCTGTTCGATTCGCGGTGGCGAGAATATCGATGGCACCAGCTATTAACCGATTCGGTCTATCGGATCGTTGATCGTCATACTCGATTGTGATTCGGAAAGTAAGAATTGATGTCTGAAAATGGAATGGAATATTTTGCGGTAATTGGGCTATGCTTCGTTACCGCATTTTTTTTCCTGACCAAAGGAACCGAGTCGACTTCTCATTTACACGGGTTTGAGAAAACGGAGGACCACGTTCATACCCATGACGGTCCATTCACTCACGACCATACTCATTTTGGTTTGCCAAACGGCACGACTCATTCGCATCCGCATCAACACCCCACCCATCATGTAGGTTTACCTGAAGCGTTTGAAGACTGGACGACGATCGGACACATTCATGACGACCGACAGAACGTCAGTTTACTCATTTCCCGATGTCGTATTGACGACCAAGAATTCGTGGTGGAATTCAAAAAATTACTGGGCCAGCGATCTACCTTTTGCAATCCTGTACAACCACGGCTTGCCGGTCGAGTTTTTTTGGAACACGAGAGATTGGACGAAGTGCTGCTGACCCAATCCAATGAGCAGTACGTGTCGAAGTCTGTTCCCAACTGGAGGCGCTTTCCTAATCTGACTCTCGTTTTCGATGAGTTAACGATACAAGGCATTGATTTGGGCTCGGTTGTTGTTCCAATCAATCCAAATTGATTTGGCATCGAAGCTTATCAAAATTCACGCCGTGGGAATGTCCTTGCGACAGTAGGTCGCCATTCCGATCGCAATTGTCGAGGCAAAAATAGCCAACAGGGTGACCATGGAATTAATGGGCCAAGTTTCAGTTCGAACGATGTCCACCGGTCGAAAATAATGCAGTAACCCAAAGTATCCAATCACCTGAAAATCAGGCAAAAAGGGTTCAACAAAATTCAGGACGACTGAAAAGAACGCCACGGCAACGATCACTCCAACGCATGGACCGCGTCGATGTATCAGGCATCCTATCATCGTAGAGACACCGAAGATTGCCAGATTGATCGCAAAGAAATTAATAGTCGGGGCAACGTAACGGCGCAATTCAACAACTTCTTCAGTTTCAAAAATCTGAATTCCAATAGCTACGCCGACAATTGGACAAATCGACATCACAGCCGTGATAATGACGCCAGCCAACGTCGTGGATAAAAAAGACTCGGTGCGGGTAATCGGTAAAGTCAATAGAAGGTCCGCGGTACCTTTTTCAATTTCACCTACCGTGACACGTGTGGCCGCCGCGATGATGGTTCCCCAGGTCAGCATCAAAACCATGCCATGAGTGAAGCTAACCGAGAACAGTGTGTTGATCGAGATATCACCTTCCACATTGATTCCGAGGGTCGCTTCAAAAATCTTTCGAATGAAGCCCACGCTTTTTACAAACTGCAAAACTTCGGTCCCAATATTGAGCATTGAAAATACGATCAAGATTACAAATCCGATCACGCCAGCAGCAGCAAAGGCTATCGTCCAGGCGGAATCCTTGATCGTTTTTTTGAAAATCGCAAAGTTAATCATTTGGGTCCGATTTCAATTCGGTGTAGTAGCTCATGAATAGGTCGTTCAGGTCAGGGCGTTCGATGATGACATCTTCGATGGGTTGTTGATCGATCCAACGAAGCAACGGTTTGATGTCGCCGGGCCAAGTACCCGCCAAATCTCCATTTTCATTATGAAAGACTTTCATTTGAGTTGGGGGTATCACTTGTAAGTCTGGTTTGCCTGCATCGAATCGAATTTGAATCTTCCGAAGAGCACGGTCCCTGAGGGCTTCGATCGACTGTTGTTCGACGACCTTTCCAGAACGCAGAACGATGACTTCGTCGCATAACGATTCCACCTCGTTGAGGGAGTGGCTGGAAAAGAGTACCGTTCTTCCCTGTTGGGTAACTGATCTTAGTTCGGCAAATAGACTCTTGCGGACCAACGGATCGAGAGCGCTTGTAGGTTCATCAAGGATCAGCAATTCGGGACGGTGCATCATCGCAAGGATGAGCCCCAATTTCTGTTTCATTCCTGTAGAAAATTGGCGAATCTTTTTTGTGAGTTCCAAATCAAGAACTTCAGCTAATCGCTCTCCCTCGGCCACGCAATCGGATTTTCTGGCATTAGCGAAAAAGCGGATTAACTTGGTTCCGGTCAAGTGGGAATAAAGGTGAACGTCACCTGGAAGGTACCCGATTCTCTGGCGGATCTGTTTTCAAGATTTCTGAATGGACTGATCGAAAATGTCAGCTCGTCCCGAACCAAAGGAAAGCAGCCCCAACAAAATTCGAATAGTCGTCGATTTGCCGGCTCCGTTGGGGCCCAGAAACCCAACCAGTTTGCCTGATTCGACATGCATGGTGACCGAGTGCAAAATCTGGTGTGAACCATAGGATTTGCAAAGATCGACGATTTCAATAATTCTCATGGGCTTAAAGAAATACCAATTAGAAGATCAGTTTTTGGCTTTGGGAAAATAAGCAGCAAGCCGACAAGCCCCATTTTAATCGCCTTGCAGATAAGCCGAAATCCGTCCCGATTCCCCAAGCGACGGATGCGTGTTCCTGTTTAAGAATTCTGGCTGGCAACGATCGCCATTAAAGTACCCCTGGGTTGATCTCGGTAGACTAAGAGTAGACTACAAATGCCAAAACGAACAAATTCTTGCGAAAACAGGTGTAATTTGCCTTGCGGGCGAGTGATTGCGACCACTAACAGAACGGTTCTAACGATAGAAGCAAATTCTTACTTTGGAATCTGTCTAAGATGCTCGAACAACTGATCTTGGCGGCCGGGTGGGCTCAGTTGGTTTTGGTTCTGGGTAGCCTTGCGATACCCAAAACGCTGAATTGGATTGAAGATACAGGCAAATTGAGGCCATTGAACCGGCAAGTCTTTTGGACTTATGCCGGATACATTTGGGCGACCAATCTTAGTTTCGCAATCATTTCAATCGCTTCGCCTTCTTCGCTGACG
>JBCCSJ010000406.1:0-4253 GCA_039200505.1 Planctomycetota bacterium
GGGAATTCGGGCCGCTTTTTGAGGGGTAGAATCGACATTTGTCGGTTTGGCCATACGGGGTAAAATTTTTGTAGAAGATTCGCAGGACTGAATCCGCAATTCCAGACACTCATCGCTCAAATCCGCGTTTGAGCTGATTTTGACAGCTTTCGTAGGGAGACGAAAATGCCAACCCAGATTCTCATTTTGACGCTAAGTTTGCTGTTTTCATTGACGTTGAACTTGAACGCTCAATTGAAAGTCCAAAAACAGGAATCCGCCAGCGAGCAAATCGCCAGAGCGACCCAAAAGTTAAGTCAAAGCCAAACTTACCTGCTTCAATATAAATTGAAAAAGGGGGAAGTCATCCAGATGGCAATGGAGCAGGTCGTGAATACCAAATGCCAAATGGGCGGTATCACCGAACCATCTTCTTCACGTACCGCTTCGACTCGAACATGGAAAGTGATCGATGTTGATCAGTTGGGCAACATGACTTTTTCGCTCAATCTTGATTCGATTGACATGTGGCAAAAAATCGGGGAAGCAGACCCCATCTCGTTCAATAGCGAAACGGATAAAGATTCTCCTGACGACTTCCAATTTGATGCTCAATATGTCGGAAAAACACTTTCGATTTACACGATCGAACCATCTGGAAAAATCATCGACAAAAAATCGAACCTTACGCAATATAGCCTGGGATTCGGGAACATTACAATCAAATTGCCGAAACAACCGATTCCGGTAGGCTATCAATGGCATATCCCCACTGTCTTGGAAGCCGATGATGAAAACGGAATCAACCGAAAACTAAAAGCCAGGATTGTCTACAAGCTCGACAAAGTCAAAGACGGTAACGCTTATATCAAGATGAGGACCGAAGTCCTTACTCCGATTAAAAGTCAGAAAATCAAATCCACGATCATGCAAAAACTATCCAATGGATATTTTGTGTTCAGTATTCCCAAAGGGAGGATGCTCCTGAGGCAGTATGAATGGGACGACCGAGCCCATGGGTTTGCTGGACCCGATAGCTTTCTGGAGTACATTGGGCGTATGACTCAAAAAATCATGTCCAGTGATAAAAAAACACCGCGAGTTTCATCCTTGAGGCCCTTACAGCCAACCAAAGATAAAAAAGCTGTGAAACTTCGAACCCGAAATGAAGGTCCGACTTTACGAAAGTAATCAAATCCAGCCTTTTCGTAACTAAAACTCCGCTTGGATCACGAATCATTTAGCGGGCGTGATGATGGGTTGTAGCGACCACCTGACGGCTAGGCAAATTCTCAATTGCGATAAAGGCACTCATTCGAATGGCCCAAAGTCCGACACGAATCATTCTCTGTTCCATTGACGAACCGCTCGCCAAAGCCTGGCAGACTTATTGTGGTGATCTGAACCAAGTTGAAATCCATCATGGAAATATCCTTAATCTTAATGTCGATGCTGTCGTGAGCCCGGCTAACAGTTTCGGATTCATGGATGGAGGCATCGACATGGTTTACAGCCAACACTTTGGCTGGAACGTCCAACAACAATTGCAAAATCAAATCAAACATCTTCACAATGGAGAACTCCTTGTCGGCAGGGCCGATATCGTCGAAACCAACCACTCACAAATCCCCTACTTAATTGCTGCGCCTACGATGCGGGTACCTATGATTTTGAAGCAAACTGTGAATCCGTATTTAGCTGCTCGCGCAGTATTCTTGCTCATCAAACAAGGTGTATTCCCAACAGGGGCATTAAAAGGTGAACGGATTCAAGATGGTGTAAAATCGGTCGCTTTACCCGGTCTGGGAACCGGTGTAGGCCGAGTGCCACCCGAAAAATGTGCGTTTCAGGTAAGAACGGCAATCAAAGAAGTCATGTTCGGTGAATACGAATTTCCGACATCATGGGCGGAAGCACAAATGCGTCATCAACAAATGTACACCGACAAATTTCGCGATCTACAATATTAATTAAGTCCGTTTCAAAAGAAAATTGAAAATGGATTCCAATCGCAGATTACCAAGCCCGTCGTATACCAAGCCCGTCGCCAAATAGAGTCAACGCATTCACTCTGGCTGATTTTAGCTATCGTCTGAGGCAGGTTTGTTGAGACTTTCCTAACAGCAAAAAATGGACTCTGATCAGAAACACGAACCAAGCCCTCGCGGTCCTTTCCGACTGGTCCTGGTAGCCCTTTGGCTCGGACTAGGCGCGATATGTGTCCAGCTTTCCCCATCGGATCAGAAGATTCTTGGACGGACCTTCCTACTTGGACTGACGTCATCTTTGATCGCATTACCGGTAGGTGGACTCATCGCATGGGTTTGTTCTCACAAAGGAACAATCGCGAAATTGATTTGGTTGAGCTCGATCGCTCTAACGTTTACTCCGATGTTGATTCACGTGAGTGCGTGGGACGCGGCATTTGGAAAATTAGGCTGGCTGACGGCAGGGCAGGGAGGTGCGTTAAAACCACTAGTGTCTGGCTGGGCGGCTGCCATTTGGATACACGGAATTTCGGCTGCTCCCCAAGTTGGGCTTTTCCTCACGATTGGCATGAGTTCATTCGGACGGACATACGAAGAACAGGCCAGTCTCGACGCATCTCCGATCACTGTTTTCGCCCGAGTCACCCTATTCCGACTATTTCCGTTATTGATACTGTCGGTCATTTGGATCGTGATCGGCTGTGCCCGCGAAATCGCCGTCACCGATTTGTACCAGATTGGAACTTTGGCGGAACAGATCTACCTCGGCTATTCGCTCGGATTGAATTCCATTGCAGGAACCTGGACCGCCGAACAAATCGCAGAAGCGGGTCAACTGGAACTGTACCTGCCTTGGATCCTGGTTGCCGTTTTGACACTGCTGGGAATCATACTTTTTACTCAACTGACCCAACTTGAATTTCAATCCAGTCACCAGATTCCCAGATTGCAAAAAACATCAAGTTGGCTTTGTCGCATCATTGGTAGTCTTATCATCATCGTAGGCGTGGTCATTCCAATTTCCAATGTGATAGCCAGAGCCTGTTTTTTTGTGAAACCTGTCGACGCCGTGCCAACACAAGGGTATTCCATTGGGCAAATGATCCATTCGGTTGGCAAGTCGATCATCGACTACCAACAGGAATTTGTTTGGTCGTTCCTCATCGCTATCACCACCACGATTTTGATCATGGTGGCTGCCAATCTGTTGGCATTTTTGTGTCGCCGTTCGCGAGGTCGAAAATTCTTGTTTGCCACTTTGTTGGCTTTTTCGTGTGCCCTCCCGGGTCCTTTCATTGGATCGCTTGTCGGTAGTCTTTTTCGCAATCTTCCAGGAGATTTTTTCTACTGGCTATCCAACTACACGATTGCCGCTCCAGTTATCGCTTCGTTTCTGTTTTGCTGGCCAATTACAGCGGCATTGTGTTGGTTTCTTGTCAGAAATGTTCCCAATGACATTTTGGAAAATAGTCAATTGGAAAAAGTGGGTTTCTTACGTCGGCTAGTCACTTTTGGGATTTTGGCTCATTGGCGTTCTCAACTTGGCTGCCTTATTTTGACGCTTGCCCTCACGTTTGGCGAACTGTCGGCTTCTCACATGGTGCGTCCGGCAGGAATGGATACGGTGCCACGCAAAATGTTGGGTGACCTGCATGCGGGCGTGAATGAGATGACTGCGGGAATTACAATTGTGATGGCTGCTATTATTTTTTTAATGGCGATGATGGGCAGCTTGATGATTTCATCCAGTCGACCATTCGGAAACCTGCCAAAATTTCACCCAGCTGGGGGCAACAGGGATGCTTAATTCCAGACATATTAATTTAATCACCTTGTTAATGTTGGTAACTTTTGGAGTTTTGCCTTCGTCGTCAGCGGACGAAGTAATTGTCGACATCGAAGGGCAACAACGGGTCCTCATCGGTGAAATTTTGATAGAAGCCCAAAACGGCGGGATCTACTTTGTTGAATCAAGCGGAAAGATTTGGTTATTTCAGGCCGACCAAATTCGAAGCAAGTCGCGATTAGAGAATCCGACGCCGGTCCTGACAAAAAAACAAATTGGAATCAAACTGCTGGAAGAACTTCCTTCCGATTTCAGGATCTACGAAACCCAACACTACGTCATCGCCTATCAAACCAGTCTGACGTATGCCAAATGGGTGGCCAGTTTATACGAAAGTCGCCTTTACCGGGCTTTCGAATCCTTTTGGGTGCGAAAAAAGAAAGTGGCACTTGATGATCCCAAATTTCCTTTGGTTGCAATCATCTTTGACTCGAGATCCA
>JBCCSJ010000407.1:0-4245 GCA_039200505.1 Planctomycetota bacterium
CGAATCAATGTCAGTCTTGATTCCGTCGACCCCAAATCGTTTCAAGAAATCACTCGTCGGGACGGACTTGAAAAAGTCCTCCGAGGGATTGAGATGGCAAAAAGAGTCGGATTTGACCGGATCCGAATTAATGCCGTTTCGATCAAGGGCAGAACTGAATCTGAAATCGTTCCTCTGGCGATATTCTGCCGAAAACATCGGCTTGAATTGAGATTCATTGAATTCATGCCTCTCGATGGCGATGGGAACTGGCTGGCCGACCAAGTACTTTCTGGCAAGCAAGTTCTCGACCTGATCTCGCAAGAAGTCGCTCCGCTAACCCGTGTTTACCGACACGATCCGAGTCAACCTGCTACCGATTACGAATACCCTGGGGGTGAAAGAGTTGGTTTTATCAACTCGGTCACCGAACCGTTTTGCGAGTCTTGCAATCGTTTGCGAATGACGGCGGAAGGCCGACTTCGAAATTGCTTGTTTGCGAACCAGGAATGGGACGTCCGGCATCTCGTTCGAAACGGTCACGATGACGCCGAAATCGTCGACTTGATTCAAGCCTGTGTTGCCGCCAAAAAATTGGGGCACGGGTCTAATAACGGAAATTTTGTTCGCCCTGAAAGGGCAATGTATCAAATTGGCGGTTAGCCCGAATCTCTTAGCGGCGATTAAACCCTCTTCGTTGCGACTCAGGACACCACAAAGGGATAGAAATCAACACAATCAATTTGTGTGCCGTTTCGACGTTATAGGATTGTTGAAAATTTTTCCGAAAGTCTTGATAAACTTGTGACGCAGAGGCCATTGGGCGGTAAATCAACCATAGACCACGGAATAAGAATGATGGATCCGACTCAGCTTGAAGAGTTCGTCAAAAGATTGACGGAGAATCAAACGCGAATTCACGGTTATGTTTATTCGCTGTTGGGAAATCACAATCAAGCTTCCGACGTGGTTCAGGAAACGAATCTTGTACTCTGGCGAAAAAACGACGAGTACGATTGCGAAAGACCGTTTCTACCTTGGGCGTTCAGCATCGCTCGATTTCAGGTTTTGGCTTACATCCGAGACCAGAAAAGGGACCGATGCTTGCTCGACGAGGATTTAGTTCGATCAATGGCCACGGTGGCTGAAAAGGAAGCACTGGGTCATGAATCAATTGAAACGGCACTGCAAGATTGCATAAGAAAGTTGACAAAACAAAATCAAGAGCTTTTGAGAATGCGTTATTTTCGTGAAAAGACAATTTCCGAGTTGGCCGTCTCAATGAATCGTGGCCAAAGTGCTGTGAAGACATCGCTGATGAGAATTCGTAAAACCTTGATGTCATGCATCCAATCTCGCATTGAGGAAACTTCGTAAAATGAGCGTTGGCAATCGATGGGATGAATTGGAATCGCTAGTTTTTGATTGGCAAGATGGCTGTCTCGATATTCAAGGAATCGAGAGGCTTCGCAGTATTTTTCGTGCCGATGTCGAAGCCCAACGACACTTTATCCAAATCACAACGCTTGAATCGGCAATCCGCAACCAACCAGAGATGATCCCCCAAATCTCGGAGGACAAGCTCTCTGAGAAAGCGGTTCAACAAAAATCGGCCAAATCAAGTTCATTCTTGAGACATCAGAGTATCACAGCGATAGCCAGCTTGGCTGCGGCAGCCTGTTTATTGATTGGGCTGTTTGGATTGCCTAACTGGAGCCTACCGAAACTGGAGATGGTCACAACCGAAACTAAGCCGGATCGCAAAAACCTGTTGGAAAACACTGCGACCGGTGTCGCGTTTATGACTCGGGTTAATCCCAAAACGGAATCTATCGATCGTTCAACCAACGATGTTTCAGTTTCACCTGGAGTTGTTGAAGTTCAAGAAGGATTCATGCAGCTTGAATTCTTCTGTGGAGCCACATTAGTTCTCGAAGGTCCAGCGGCTTTAGACATTCATTCTAGCTCAGTAGCCACTGTTAAATATGGGAAGGTACGAGCCGAAGTACCTCCTGCCGCTCGTGGCTTTACCCTTCGGACACCTGACTTTGAAGTGATCGATTTGGGAACTGAATTCGGGTTGGAAGTTTCCAAAGAAGGATCCGAGGTCCAGGTCTTCGATGGGGAGGTTGAAATCCACTCGCATTCAGGTTTTGATGATTCGATTAAGAAAGTGTTTGGCGGTGAAGCGGTAACAGGGCAGAGGGGTTCTGAGCTCACGAGCGCAAAGCTCACGCCAGAAGCTTTTACAAGTATTGAGACACTCGAACTGGAATTGTTGTCGCAACAAACACAACGATTTCAACGATGGAAGAAATTTTCCGATCAACTCCGGAAAGATTCTCGGCTGGTTTCTTATTACGCTTTCGAATCGGAAGAAATGAACCAGCGAATCTTAAAGTCCAGCATCGACCCCAATGACAAAGAATTGAACGGAGCGATCGTGGGTGCTGACCTTGTCGCAGGTCGATGGATGCAGAAGGGTGCCTTGGAGTTTAAGCATCCCGGGGATCGCATCAGGATTCATGTAGACGGCCAATTCGATAACCTGACGTTTTTTGCTTGGGTGCGAATCGACAGTTTGGACCGATGGTACAATTCCTTGTTTTTAACGGACGGATATGACCAATTTGAGCCGCACTGGCAAATCATGGACTCCGGTAGTCTGTTTTTCTCAAATCGGGTTTACCTAAAAGGAGAACTCGCGAAGGGTCAGATGCCTCACCAGACGGTTTTATCAGATCCATTTTGGGACCCAAGCCAAAGCGGTCGTTGGTTTCATTTGGTCGCGGTATTCGACAACCAAGCCAAAACGATCTCCCACTACGTCAATGGCAGCCTCCAAAAGATGGCCAAAATCCCGGAAGAATTCCAGGTCGATTACCTGAAAATCGGAAATGGTTGCATTGGTAACTGGGACGACCCAATCAAGCCTGACGAAGAATTTGTTGTCAGAAATTTAAACGGCCGCGTTGACGAGTTCGGAATCTTCAACGCTGCTCTGAGTGCTGCTGAAATCCAAGAGATGTATCAGCAGGGATCACAGTAGTAATTATCGATCTTGAATGATGAATTTCACGGTAGAGAAAATGAAATTGAGATTTGGTTTATCCTTCATTTGTCTGACGTTACTGGCATCGAGCAGTTTCGCCAACGATGAACGCGATCGACAATTTGTCATTGATGTTTTGCCAATCTTGAAAACGAAGTGTTTTTCGTGTCATGGCAACAATCCCGAAGACATCAAGGGTGAACTGGACATGACGTCCATGGAAGCCATGATCAGGGGCGGTGAGTCTGGCGACCCAGCCCTCGTACACGGCAAACCGGACGAAAGCATTATTGTCGAAGCCATTCAGTGGGATGGTTACGAAATGCCTCCAAAAGAGAATGATCGCCTCAATGATGAACAGATCGCCGCCGTCCGAAAATGGATCGAAGAAGGAGCCGTTTGGCCATCCGCTGAAAAGATCAAAGAGATTCAAAAAGCAGATTGGGCTTCCAGTTCTGACAAGGGAGAGATCGTTAAAACATCTGGTGGACAATCTGATGATTGGACTTATCGACGTTATCAGCCAGAAGACTTGTGGTCGATTCGGCCAATCGAAGTCGATGCTGAAACGAAACAACTCAAAGTCGATTTCTTTGTCGATCGCAAATTGGCAGATGGAAATCTTACCGCAGCGAGCCGCGCCGACGCGAAAACTTTAATTCGTAGAGCTTGTTATGATTTAATTGGCTTACCGCCGACCCCTGAGCAAATAGCACGGTTTGAAAAAGATTATCAATCCGATCCGAATCAGGCTTGGTCAGATTTGGTCGATCGACTCTTGGCTAGTCCTCAGTACGGAGAACGTTGGGGCCAACATTGGTTAGACGTCGTGCGTTACGCAGACACTGCCGGTTTTTCTAACGACTTCGAATTGTCCAATGCTTGGCGATATCGAGATTACGTCATCCGTTCGTTCAATGAAGATAAACCTTTCAATCAATTCGCTTTAGAACAACTTGCTGGAGATGAATTGTTCGCCGAACAGCAGAAATTGGGGAAACCAGTTAACGGTGAAGGGGCTGTTTCCAAATCAGAAGGACAGATCGCGACCGGATTTTTGCGGATGGGGCCATGGGAACATACTGCGATGACCCCTGCGAGATTGAGCCGACAAAACTATTTGGACGACGTTGTTAATGGAGTCGGACAATCGTTTTTGTCGACCGCTCTCCGTTGTGCCAAGTGCCACGATCACAAGTTTGACCCGATTCCGA
>JBCCSJ010000408.1:0-4234 GCA_039200505.1 Planctomycetota bacterium
GATTGATCGCGGTAAGATTCAGATTCTGCATATCTGGAATCGCTGTGTTAGAAGAGCCTTTCTTTGCGGGCAAAACGCTCGTTCTCAACGAAAAAAAGCACTAAAACCCATCGTTCTAATTGTCGCTATACAATTTGACACCTATTTCTATTCCCCCAGCAATTTCCTTAATTGCTTAATCGCTAAAACCTTATACTCGACGAACTCCGTCTGCCGAGAGTCCCAATTTCCGATAACGCTCGATTGGCTAAGGCTTACCCATAAACGAATCCGATCATCGGCTGATTCCAATTCGACCATAACTTCTGGGGCGAATTCAGAGCACTCCAAACTACTCAAAAAAACACAGTCACCATTCGAAAAGAAATCAACTATGGCAGACGGGTTTTTTAACTTTAGTTTACCAAGCTCTAACACTTCATACGTAGATGGCAACTGAGATGTTGACTGATTTGGCAAAATCTTATGCGCATTTACGTGTTTAAGCGTCTGTTTTTCAAGATTTACTAAGGGAGCGAGACGACTCAACCTATGAATGCCAACAGTCAACAAAAACTTGCCAGCTTTTGAAGACTCTACAATTTCACTACTTGACCAGCCATCTTTAGTTCGAAAGGTAGATGAAATATCGCCATCAGAGATCGAAAACTCCGCTCCTCGCTCATCCGCATTTGTGACCTGAAATTCCAATAACGGGCACTTTTCAAATGAAGTTGAGAAGGTAGAGATGGAAGACGGCACTTGTTTTAAGGACACTTCAAAATAATCACTTGGCCCCAAGACGTTTTTTTGTCGAAAACGAATTTCGCAAAAAAGCAAATTTGATTCCTTCTTCTGATGACTTTCCTTTACTTCGGATTCAGTTTTACCTTCGCAACCACAAAAAAGAATAGCAGCAAATACGAGCAAGTTTGAAATCGAAATTGGCCTACGATATTGCATTTGTTAATATCCAAGTACTTAGAGGTTGTAGTTAGCTATCAATTTACGGGACCAACATCGCGAAACAGATTTCCGGGGTCCTCGCACTCGTGAGGCCATTGCTCTCGCACACCTCTCAACGGAGTTCCATCAGGATTACTCAGGCCGATGTTTGTGCATTTGTTATCTCTAGGTCCAAGCGTACAACAATTGTTTTCACCAACCCCCTACGTATGTCCACCGGCGCAGATTGTCTTGGTCGAACCACAAACCCTGGATCCAGTGTTGGTTGCGATATCTCTCCTCGTATTGCGATGTGCCGGTGACTGGCCACCGCAGGTCTTGAAATTTAGGCCACATCCATTCTTGCAATGAGCCAAATTATCCCTTAACCAGCCCTCAAGGGGCCCAAGCATGATCACCCAAGAGTAGTACACTTAACTCCGCCTGGGTTTGCCGCGTTTCTTTGGTGACCAATAAAATAAATTGTTCAAAGTTGCCGATTTCCGATATGTCTTTTAATTGCGTCGATGATCCCAGGTAGATTCAGTATATCCTTATCGTCGTCAGTGGCGATTCTTCCTTCTTCCAGGTAAGCAAGAAAAGGACGCACTAGAAAGTGCTCTTCTTAAACAACTTTGGAAACAGTGATTCCAAGCTGAAGGAATGACAGGCTTTTGGTGAACCAACGACAATCGTATCTTTGAAAGTCCCAATCTTAGTTTGATTCAGCACGTTCGTTTCTACACTACCAACTTTATCTTTTGATCGAGATGCCGTGAAACATTCGAAGCCATATGCAACTGGAACTATGATCCTATTACCAACTGCCGTAAGGCCGGATTGGTCGTTCACGCTGTAATCAATTTCTTCTGACCAGAGCAGCTTACTATTGACAAGATCAATTGCGAGTAAGAACGCCGAATCCGTCAATACAAAGAGGATTCCATTTTTCACAACAGGTGGAACAAGACTTCCACGATACCGATCATCTTGAAAAACCCAAAGTGGCTTTTTATCTTTCGCCGTCAACAGTGTTTCGGTTTCGTAACAAACGATTCCCGTTGGGCTGCCCTTCCATGCCAATTCGCTTGGCAAACTATTACAAATCACAACTTTATCTTCTACTGCATACGGCGATGTCCAACTCCACAAGAATAGTTCTTTATTGGTTGACCAAAGCACTTTGCCGTCCGATTCGGAAAGACCATAGCCGCGTCCGTCGCCCGGCACGAAGACAAGTGCCGACGATTTCTTATTTTCAATTCGAATTGGCGACGCAACGGCAGAATGCTTGACGTTTTTTGAAAATTCATTGTTCGTCCATACAGTTTTTCCGTCCGCAAGGTTCAGGCACACAACAGTTGGCGATTCAGGTTGCGGAACTACCAAATTCCCATCAAAAAACCTTTCAATACCTAGGGTCGAACCGTTGCCCGTTGCACAAACAACGCGATCACCGATTACAACTGGTGAAGGTTCAGGCATTCCAAACCCAATACTACTTCGTTTGAAAACTTTAAACTCACCTACCAAATCGCGATGCCAAATTATATCCGAATTATTTCGTTCCAATTCAGTTTTGATTCCGTCATTGGTTCCGTCCAACGTTCCATTCAAATCAAAACAAACAATTGTTCCTCGATTCGTATAGACGACTACTTTGTTGTTTTGGGCAGTCGTAATAGAGCGTATCGGGTTGGATGGATTGTCCTGCCAAATTGGCTTAAGCCGGGGAAAGTTCGCAGTCCAAACAAGATGACCGTCTGTTAAATCGACGCACTGAATCTGACCCAATTTCAGATCTAGGGAGTGACTTCCAAACACTCCCTTTTTCCCTGAGACGACTAGCGCGCCCGCATTCCCACCAAGTTCCGTTTTCCATTGAGGTTCAACGAAAGGCTCAGTGTTTTGCGACCAGACCGTAGAAAAAATGCAAAGCGTGAGACAACATGCGAGCAGTGGAAGTCTTATTTTCAAAATTACCATGGAGGGGTTCCCGAACCATCAGTTGTTCCGTCAACACCTGTAACGACACCATCACCAAGCTTAGACTCGCGACGGATATGATCCAATACTTCTTCTCCAACGTTACAAGGATCTTCACTTTGAATGATTCAGCAGCGCCCCGCATACCACCAGCCGCTTGTTCGATGAAGGTGCCAAGACCATTGCGGTAAAATATCCGAGTCAACACAACGTCGTAGTCCGGCTTGGCAGCGCACTCGCATCGGATGTTGGTGTAGCACACCTCCACGTAAAGAAATCCAGCAAAGTCGCGCGGGTAGTCCCCGCGAAAATTGCCACCTCCCCATCCAACAACGACACCGTTTGGCGATTCGCGATTGTAACGAAGACCTGAAGCAAGAACTGTGATATCCATAATGCACTCGCCATAGGCTTGATCCTTAAACATTAATTTTTCACCTCCGGCGATCGGAATCGGCGAAGGTTTCTGCCGCGACACCCACCTGGGTACAGACCAGTAAGGATCTCCAACCGGCATTATTGTTTCTGGAAAATCCTTCTGTCTGGGCAAACGGCACACCAACCCAAGTGGATCGACATCCCCCGGAACGAAGTGGGTATTATAGGGTGACATTCGAGCGGATCCCTGCTCGTAAACTCGCCACTACTGCTGTCGTAGTATCTTGCTCTGAAGTACATCAAGCCTGACTCATCATGTCTCCTCAAAGCGACTTCTAAACGAGACGACAAATAACCAATTGAGACCATTCCGGCCAATTCATTGAAAACTACCAAACCAAAGTTGAATTGGTTCCCCCTGCCAGAATTCTTTCAAGAATTAAGGGAGTGCTTAAATGGCGATTTGGATCAATTGTGGGAAGGTAAGATCGAGACGATTGCACAGTTTTACCAATGGCTGGAATCGACAAGACAAAATCCCGATTTCATTCACCAACAGATTGCTGAAAAACTTGGAATTCAATGGCGATCGAGTTTGGCCGATCAGTCGCCATCGGCTGAATTTATCAAGAAGTATCCGATTGGACTGGCTCGAACCAAGGGCGTTATCGGGTTGCAAATCCAGGATGATGAAGATTCATTAAGCGTTGCTCTCTCAAGCCTAAATTCGCTTGTTCACTTGGATACTCTCAGGCGATTTCTCAAACGACCCGTTGATGTATTCTTTGCTCCTGCCAGTCAGGTCAGTGCCGCGATCAATTCAGCGTACCAGCAACGCGATAGCCAAACGATTGAGACGATCGACAATTTGGATACCAAAGAGGTGATTGAGGCAATTCAGCGGACTGACCTTCTCGATTCAACCGATCGTTCACCAGTTATCAAA
>JBCCSJ010000409.1:0-4229 GCA_039200505.1 Planctomycetota bacterium
AGTTAAGCACTTTCAGCCGATGATAGTACTGCAAGTGCGAAAGTAGGTATTGCCGGATTATTTATAATACCCATTCAGTGAAAACTGAGTGGGTCTTTTTTTTGTTGTACGTTCACGATTAAAGAAATCTGTATTATCGAAGTAATTCAGTCACCAAGCCCCAGGACAACATTGCACCCGCTCCTCGCAATCAACTACGAATCCCAAAATCGACTAGGCCAAAAACATACCAAGTTATCAGAAAACCAGTACAAGTTAACCTCGCCAATAGGTGCTGGCGTCGAGCCTCTCATCGGTTTCGGGTTCTAAAATGCCGATGACCCCTGATGAATCATCTCATCGTTGGATCATTGATGAAATTGACGCGCGAAACGCAGAGCAAACGATGTGAAGTCGAAAGAACTCTAACTTTAAATCAAGGCCGCTTTTGCAACCAAGGTAGCCTGGCCATTCGTCTCTTCGCCGAGTCGGTGTTGAGTCGGGTACTAGCACCCATCTTACGGAGGCGTCGGAATGAGACGCTCGCATCCGCCAGATCTAACAATGCAATTCTGACCTAACGATGTGTTGACAATTTGCATCTATTCAATGATGCAGAGAATCAACAGAACCCGGCGGTTCTGCAATTGAAACATTCCGAATACCCGAATTTTGAAGGGAATTCGTATGGAATCGGAGTATTCATCTCTTTCGAGGTCACGGTTTACTTAGATTGGTACGTTTGTTGCGATCTTCCACCGCGGAGGAACGCAAAATGACGGCAACCAAGTCGAACAGAATTCTGGAATTAGACGCATTGCGGGCTTTAGCCGCAATCAATTTGCTGCTTTTTCATTTCACATTAGTATTTGAAAACAAGTACGGCTACAGTTCGCCGCTCGGATTCGATTTTCCCTATGGAAAATACGGTGTGCAGCTCTTCTTTATGCTAAGTGGCTTCGTAAATACGATGACCCTTCTTAAAAAACGCCGACCCCGAGACTTTATTGTCAGTCGAATGATCCGGATCCTGCCATCGTATTGGATCCTAATCTTTTTAAACGTCGTTCTGCTTTCGACTTTTGGGTTTTATCAGGTAGATCCAAACCTTTCTGGGTTTGCGGCCAACATGACAGTGATGCCCCAGCTTTTTGGCAACGAATGTTGGGAACCCGTCACATGGACACTTCAAGTAGAAATAATTTTCTATTTCATATTGCTAACGCTGTATCTGTTAAACGCATTTGAAAACACGTTGAAGACCGTCACCCTAATGAGCTGGGTCAGCTTGATCGGATGCACACTTCACGCCCAAGCCCAAATTGTCGCTCCCAATACCTTCACCGCAGAAACCACCGAGTTTTTTACCAACCTTTTTATCCTCAAATATTTACCACTCTTTGGTATCGGCATGCTTTTGCACGAGATTCGTTTCAGTCGAGGACCGAGGATTTGCAATGCCGTTGGAATTGTTGTCTGTATCGTTGCGTTTCACTTGACCGATGACCACGGCCACAATCCTGCCGCGACAGCGATTTTGTTGGGACTACTAACTTTAAGCGTATTTGGAAAAGTCCCGCTCCTTCGGTGCAAACCGTTAATGATTGTGAGTTCATCCAGCTACGCGTTATATCTATTCCACAACAATCTTGGGTGCTTGTTGATTAAAAAGGTAAACGGATTTGGCATTTCTCCCATTTGCTGCCTCGCATTGGGAATCTTTGCTTCGTTCTGTTTTGCATTGGCGTACACACGCTGGTTTGAGCAACCGTTGACGTCACGATTAAGAATTTTATGGGCCCAATTCAAGCCCGAATTAAATCGCTGGCCACACCTTTTTTGGCGACCCACGACCTTGGTAGATCCCAACGTTGTAGCAACCACACACGATTATTGACATTAAAAAAGCGTTTCTACGCCGATTAACAATCTTCGATACTTGAGTCTTGCAATTTACGAAACCGAACATGAACACTTTAATCTTAAAAAAACCTGAGGAACTGAATCTGATACGAGATCAATGGAATGAGCTGTCTGCCGGCAATCCATTCCGATCTTGGGACTGGCATTGCTCGCTCTATGAACACTATTACCGATCCAACAGGGGTTTCGTGATTGCGGAGCAGTCGCCTGTCGACGATACCATTTCTTATATAGCTCCGCTTTACACCACACGAAGTGCCCTGGGGTTTCGTAAACTCTGCTTCGCCGGTGACGGAAAGATCTGTACTGATTATTCTCAGTTGATTTCCAAGAGTGGAGAATTCTCGTACTCAGTGGCCAAATTCTTGATTGCACTAAGACGGCTCAACTGCTTTTCGATATTCGAATTCGGTGGTTTAGAGGCTAACACGGACCAGACAAAAAATTTGATTCGTCAGTTTTCTCGAGCCGGAATGAAATTGGACGTCACGTTTCTGGAGAATACATGGATTACTCGATTGAAGGATTCGTGGCAGAACACCAACCAACAGTTTAGTAAAAAACACCGGCGAAAAACCAAAAAGGCCATTGCCAATTTAGGTGATTTGGAAGTCGTTTATTTGAACCAAACCGAATTCAGCTGGGCCTGGAAAAATTTCGTTCAACTTCACCAACTACGGCGTTCTGCAGTTGGCGACAAAGGCTGTTTTGCAGATTCCAAATTTGAAAGTTTCCTCCAAGCCGCCGTCCAGCGTCTGAGGCTTCGCAATCAAGCGGACATATTGACGATTCAAAGGGACGGCAGACCCATTGCATCCACCCTAATTTTTCAGGGCCCAGAAACGATGTACATGTATCAAACGGGATTTGACCCAGAATTTTCTAAACTTGAACCGGGGTACTTGCTGATCGTTGCTGCGATGAAAAAAGCGATTCGCTTGGGGTTAAAAACATTTGACTTCATGAGAGGAAATGAACCCTATAAAGCAAAATGGAATGCACAACCCAATTCGTTAATTCAGTTTTCAACAAAACTAACGGATCATCCTGGGCTCATTCTTCAAGACAAGATTGTTCAAACTCGTAACCTTGTCAAAACCTCGGTTGAATATTTTCAGGGCCAAGCTCAATCCAACAAATTGACTGCCTGAGCGAGTCACAAGATTACGATCCCCAAAATTCATGAGTCTATTTTCCGTTCGGGTTTACCTTCCGAAAGTATTTAAATTAGAGGTTCACGAAAATGCAGGCAATTCGTTTAAATGGCATGGAAGAATTTGAGCAAGTATCAAGTCTTTGGAATCAACTTTGGTCGCGTTCGAATTGTCAGAATCCAAACTTAAAATCGGATGCACTCGGCGCTGCCTGCAAAGCCTTATACGACGGGAACGCTCACTTTATTATTTTATTAGACGCCGACGAGATCGTAGCTGGAATTCCGTTTGTGAATCGAAATCCTCAAGGATTGATTTCGACAATTCAATTGCCGAACAATCAATGGGGTTTCTGGGGCGATATCCTTATCGATTCAAGGTTTTCGTCAATCAAGCTTGTGCGGCGTTTGGCCGACGCAGTTCATAACTTGAACCCAGAAACGATACAGTTAACCCTAATCCAGAATCAATCGGACGAATGGCAACAATTTTTGAATCAACTGGTTCAACATGGACGAACACAATTCGAATCGCCCGCATTTGAAGTTGGGCTCGTGAGTTTGGACCATGACTGGAGCGATTTTAAAAGTAGTTTATCCAAGAGTTTCCGAAAGAAGTTGAAACGGAAACGAAAGTTTTTACAAACGCACGGCGCTGTAAAATTTTATCACCACCGAATTGACAACCAGGCTGACGCAGAACGTCTATTTAAGTCAGCATTTTCGATTGAACAAAGAAGTTGGAAAGCGAACCAGAAGTCTACGATTTTTGATTCTCAAATGGATACTTTTTATCGAGAACAAGCCAGACTGCTGGCCCGGAGTCAATCACTTGCAATTAGCCTGTTAACGGTAAATGAATGCCCGATCGCGTTTGAGTTTGGTGCTTTGGCAAAACAGACTTACTATTCTTGGAAGGTCGGATTTGATCAGGCGTACTCCAAATTCTCGCCCGGCCAGTTGTTGATGGAGTCTTTGACCGAACACCTTTGTCAAGTTGAAAGCTGTCAGCAGATAGATACGGTAGGGCCATTGTCGGAAGCGACATCAAAATGGACCGATCACAATCGCCAACTGGCAACCGTCACGGTCTCTGGCAGCAACCATTTAAGCCTGATGGCTTTATCAACGATCCATTGGCTCAAACGGGTGAAGCGAAAAAGTCGAAAAATCG
>JBCCSJ010000410.1:0-4228 GCA_039200505.1 Planctomycetota bacterium
GAATCGACGGGCGCCAAAGACTCTTCCAGTCGATCTTGGCTCGGGTGATTCCGATTCCGGGGAACAGCCAAAATGCAAGGTTGTGAAGTGCAACCTCAGCTAGTTCCGGTGAGATATCAAACTCTGAGTTATCAACTGCACCAAGGCAAGCTAAGCAATAAGCATCAACTCTATTAAGAGCGCTTCCTTTGCCTTTGTTCAGTGCATTCTTTAGCATACTTCTGGCGCACAAAACGAAACCCACCTGGCTGTAGTTTGAGTTCCATAGTTCTTGTGCAAGTTTTTTGCTACTTTCAACATCAGAAATTTCATTCTGGATTTCGTTTCTGACATCTTTAAGAAGTCCCAAGTCCCCCTTTTGGCTTCCACCAAGACTTTGGAGAAAGATCGCTCGATCAACATCAGAAATTGCACGTGTCACCAAAACGGTTAGATCATTGTCTAGCTCAGATTTGTGACTCTTGATTAGACGTGTGACAAGTTTACACTGTACATGTGCGATTTTTGGATCGCATGCCTCAAGAGCCCTGGCCCGTTCTAGGTGCTCGAACAATTCTCGTTTGCCAGTGTCGTAATCAACCAACCCTTTGTCCATCTTTCTAAGCACGTTGGACGCGAGCGAAGTCGAGATGTAGCGATCGCTTTCTCCTGATTTCCCAGATTGATAGGGGAAATTGGAAGCTCTGAGGGCGCGAGTGAAAGCTTGTTCGGCGAGAACTGGATCGTCTAATTTGTCCTTGATCCACAGGCCTCTGTGGTGCTCAAGAAGCTTGTCGTCGGCGGCGTGGCACTCTAAAGCCGAGTCATAGAGTGCAAGCCCTTCTGTTGGTCCCAAGTGCTCTATCTTTGTCCTAGGTACCAGCAATTGGACCAAGAAATCGTGGTAGATGCTTGTGCCGCCACCGCGACAAGCTTCTACAATTTGCTGGAGCAAAGTATACTCGCCTGCTGTACCCCATGTTCCGCCATTTATTGCTTCAACAATCGCCTCGGTGACTACCCAGTTTCTGGTTCGAAAGCAAACAGTACCTTCGATGTCGTCATCCGTCTCATAAAGAACCCCTGCGAGATTGCCACCATCCTTCGAAGCACTAATCCATGCATCGAAATTTACTCCTAGTGCACTTACGAGTATCTCGAGAGGCAAGGGAGCCCTGTACTTCTCAGAAACTGCTGTAAATGCCCACGCTTTGGAAAGTAATTCGGCTGACGTTTCAAATCCACCGATAATTGCTGATTTGATCCCGGTATAGTCACCCAGTTTGAAGTACTGCTGTTTCAACGCACCCTTAATCGACCTTCGAATTTCTGGTAGCAGCCAGTAAAGAGTACCAAGCGTGTCCCTACTTGATCGCGTTTCGCAAGCATTACACTTCAGATTTGCTTCGTCTTGATCTTGCGCAATTTTCAACTTGCACAAAAACTCTGGAAGGCAAGACCATTCTTTTTCACTCAGTTGGTCAGCTAGTTCAAATGCTCCATCAAGGCTTAATTCACCCACTAAATCAGACTGCCTGTGAAGTTGCGCTTCAATTCTTCTTGCCGAAACGACCAGCTTGATGTTCACTTTAGCTCTCGCAGCTGAATCGGCGATCTCAGTTGGGTTAAGCATTTCAAATGAAAACGGATCATCAACGAAAACTACAATCGGTTTGTTTAGTTTTTTGAGGGGTTTTGAAATTTGCTTAAAAAAGCGTTTTAGAGAAGCAAATCGATTGTCCGAACTCCAGGGTCTCGCCCATAGTACGGGAAAACCGCTCTGTTCTAAGTCGAAAGCAATTCTTTTTAAAATCGTTGTCTTGCCCGACCCGCTTCCACCAATCAGGGTAAACGCTGAGCTCTCTAAGTCCGAATCCGAAATTTGTGTTGCTAGAGCGGTTGAGACGTCACGGGGCAAATCATAGTCGAATTTGAAACAACTCCATCTTTGAAAACTTGGTGAGAAAAGCTCATCCGTGATGCGATTGTGCTCGCTAGATTCGCAGCAATTTGCGATTGCAATCGAAACATCAGTAAAAAGCTGGCCGCCACGCAGAAAAACCTCATGAAGGTCCTTTTCGATTTCATCATCAAATTCTAGATAGCTCTGCGTTTTGTAACGTGCCCTTTCGGCAGACAAAGCGGAGTCAACGAGCTGGCCTGGTGTTGCATTGATAGAAAAAATTTTGGTCGTGGGTTCGCTGACTTCTAATATATTGGGGTAGTTTGCCAGTGATTCTGAATCAAAAAAAATGAGTCGTCTGATGTTTAGGTTAGGTTCTACTTGCGACTGAGCTAGTAACTCTATCAGCAACTCTTCCTGCCCATTCAACCCAACGGCAACAACTGAATTCCCCTTGACGGCTGAAACGAAACGACGCAGAGCTAGTCGCCATTTTTGGTTTGAAACCTTGATCGTACTTTTTGTGATTGGAAACTCAGGTCGATTGTAAACACCACAAAGCTTGTAAACGGGTGTTACTTTTGGCGGGACGACTTGTGCAAAGTCGTCTAGCGTAAAGATGTCGTTGCGCGAAGCCGATTTAGTTGCGGCGGACTGCAATGCGGTCTCAAAGTTCCTGTCTACTGAAAATGATAGTACTCCAGCCCAATTTACTTTTGCGAGGACTTCGAGCTGTGGCGAAGGTGGTTTGCTCTTTATAGATCGTTCGATCGCATCCACAATTGGTCACGGGTCACGCCATTTTCAGACGCGTTGTAAACCAACTCTTGCACAGTAGATTTGGGGTCAATTCCTAGCTTTGTGGCCAGATCTGATTCAATCGGCGAGGTGATGGCCTGCACCAGAATCAACCCTGGCTTACCTCGCAAAATTTGCCGAATCTCATTTTTTTCGAGTCGTTCCATCTATAATCCTCCTGCACGATTGTACGGGGGAAATTAAGTTCGGCATACCATGCCACACGTAACACGTTTTTGAAAATATCGGGGAGTGATTAGACCATTGCTTCAAGCGGGCAGGAATGAAAATCACCAATCGACGATTTCTATGCGCTTTCGAAGTGCTGCGTGAAGATCAATCTGAACCTAGACGATGTTCCATATCGGAAATGGAATTCTACTATCCTTACGCGATCGCAGTTGCGCATTCACCATTCGGTTGACTTTAGCCCTTGGCGGTGAAATACTTCCTCCACAGGAGAAGTAAATGAAAATTGAATTACCTTTGGAATACGTGTCTCTTATCCAGAAGAAGGCTGCAGAGGCAGGATTTGGCGGCAAGATTTCTGCCTACATTGTTCATCTTGTAGAGGCCGATGTAATAGAGGATTTCGGCGGACCAGAACACCTGGCGTTTGGTGAGATCACAAATTTTGAACTTGATCGAATGATCGATGCTGGATTCGATAGTGGTCCAGCATCGCCGATGGCCAAGAGTGACTGGCGTGAGCTTCACAAACGAATCGATGGCCGCCAGGCCAACTCTTAGGTCGGTTTTGTTGTGCCGAACATAACTAAGTCGCCTCAGGCATTCGTCGATCTGGACGAGCTTGCTGCTCACATTCAAAAGGACAATCCTGACGCGGCTCGTCGTTTTCTTCTTTCCGCAGAATGGACTTTCAATTTATTGGCGGCGATGCCGCAGATGGGTAAAGAATATAAGCACCCAAGGCACGACAACCTTCGTGTTTGGTATGTTCGAAGGCCCTTTCGAAACTACAAAATCTTCTATCAGGCAGTCGAAGACGGTATTCTTGTCGTTCGAGTTCTTCACTCAGCCAGAGATATTCCAACGCAACTGGGAACATCAGAAGACTAAAATTCCAGATGTTTGATTGGTCGCCGAGGCTTTGACGCTTCGACTAAGGATTTGGATTCGCAGGAAGCCAGGTAATCAGCCAACTGATCTTCCGTAAACCGGATGCAACGTCCGATTCGATAACATTCCAATCTGCCGCTGTTGACGAGTGAGTAAACCATTGACGGCGACACTTGGATTCTTGTTGCAACTTGATTAACGCTTAGTAATTCAGATCGTGCGTTCATGTTTGTCTCCGCCTTCAGCGTTCTACTTTTGTTCTCAAAACGTCAAATGAAGTCGTTTTTCTGGATAGACAAACTCTTTGTCGGCAACGAAATTGGCGCGTACCTGTTCGGAAAAACAGGCTACTGTCTTGGTTCAGCGGGAATTGGAATTTGAATCCGAGATTGCAGTATTGAAAAACGCATCCTGCTGCCGAGATCTTGGCATCCTGCCAAGAAGGTTTTTCGCTTTGGACAAGATTCA
>JBCCSJ010000411.1:0-4214 GCA_039200505.1 Planctomycetota bacterium
CGATTGGATGAGTTGAATATCAAGTCGCGAGATTTTCGTTAGCCGACAACGTGAACCGCGAAGAGCGGGTTTAACGTTTCGATTAGCCACTGGCCGTTAGGCCCGGTTGTTTTATGCGGACGATGTCCGGGAACCGGGGCTAACTAACCCCCAAACGGCTGATAGTTACGGAAACAGGGTTAACCGATCGGCCCCAGCGTGAGCCTATGGAACCGCTCTCATTCAACGACCAACCAGACCTGCCAGAAATTCCTTCATTGCACGGGAAGTAATCAGCAGATTTTCGGACGAGGGCAAGATCACACTCGGCTGAGGTGAAAAAGGTTCGGCCATGAAATCAGCCGGTACCGGTTCAACATCAAGCCCGTTACTTTGGGCCAGTCGAATCGCTCGCGACATGTGCCAGGCCGACGTCACGATACCGACGCGATCGATCGCAATTCCGTTTGCCTGATTTTCATCTAACCATTTGCTAAGGTTCTGCATTTCCTGGTAAGTGTTTTCTCCTTGCATCTGAAAAACGACATCCCGAGGAACTTTCAACCGTAACAGCATATCGGCCGCCTCTTCTCGGGGGTGAAGATCTTTTTCAGTACTGCGAAATTTTTGAGTCCCGGTGCAGACAATCTGTTTCGCCAAACCACTGTGATACATTTGAGCCGCAAGGATAACCCGGTCACCCGCGAATCGACCTTGAGCTCTGCCGGAAATTGATGTTCCTGTTCCTCCACCGAGTAGCACAATTTGATCGAAAGGTTCAAGTTCAAACACGCTGATCTCTTCGTAAGGTTTCTCGAGAGTTTGGATCAAAAAATTGGAAACGAATTCGTTACCTCCGACGGTTAGCAGCAGCCAGCAAAAAAATCCAATCAGGGCCGAGCCCGCCTTGCGAGTCAGCAGACTAAAGTAGACAAACACCAACAACGTCAACCAGACAACCCCGGTTGGAGTGGCTAAAGAGGTGACCATTTTTTCGACCATCGTCTTGCCCGAAATGACTCCGATCGATCCAAGGAAAAGTCCCCCGACTAAAACCATGGCCAACACATGAGGTACAAACCAAAATTGTCCGGTACCTTGTGGTTGACTGAGACGTCGATCGCGAATGTAATCTTCATCGTACTCGTCTTCCCAGTTTTTATTTCGATTCCAAAACGGCATGATACGGTCAAATTAAAACGGGGATCAAAAACAGGAAATTAGTATACTGACCACTTCCACGAATTGTATCGGCCCCAGCAAGCACGATTGGCTAATTTTATGATTGACGACCCACTGGTAAATCGAAATCTACCTCAGGAACATCCGCTTTTGGGCTGCGAAGAATCGATTCGCGAATTGATAGAATGTGGGCAACTTTTTCACTCGCGCGGTTGGTCCGTCGGAACGAGTAGCAACTACAGTGTGGTGCTCAACAACGATCCTGTGGAGTTGATCGTTACGGCAAGTGGAAAGGATAAAGGTCGACTTCAGTTACCAGATTTTGTCCACGTGGGCAGTGAAGGAAAACCGATCGAACCGGACCAACCGAAATCTTCGGCTGAAACGATGTTGCACGTCGTGTTGGCTCAACAGGAAGAGATCGGTGCGATTCTGCATACTCACAGTATTTGGGGAACCCTGCTTTCGGATTATTTTTTTAAAGATGGCGGGTTCGAAATTGCCGGCTTTGAAATGCTGAAGGGGTTAGAAGGGATCAAAACTCACGATTACTCTCACTGGATTCCCATTTTCGAGAATACGCAAGACATTCCGGCCTTGGCGGCGGAGGTTTCCGAACGCTTGCAAGATCCGATGGAATCGATGACTCATGGATTTTTGATTCGCAAACACGGGCTATATACTTGGGGCAAAGACCTGTTTTCGGCTCGACGGCACATCGAGATTTACGAGTTTTTGTTTGAATGCATTGCCAGAAAAATCAACTTTGCGGAAAATAATTGACTGCCGTAATCGGCCGATTTCCGATAAAATATGGGTAAGTCAATATAGGGAGTGGCTTCTCCCTCGTTTAGCTGAACTTTAGGTGAAACCTATGGCACGCGTGCAAATTCCAGAACAAGATCGGGAAATTCGAGAACCCGATGAAATTCGAGCATTCTTGCGGCAGTTTGGAATCGCATTTGAGCAGTGGGATGTCGAAGGCCGAATCGGTGCCGACGCAACCAACGAAGAAATCCTCGAGGCCTACTCCCCTGAAATCGAGCGACTCAAACAGGAACATGGCTTCGTGACAGCCGACGTGATCAACGTCACTCCAGAAACACCTGGCCTGGATGCGATGTTGTCCAAATTCGACAAAGAGCATTTGCACACCGAAGACGAGGTGCGATTTACCGTGAAAGGATCCGGGGTTTTTCATATCAACCCGACCGAAGGACCTGTTTTTGCGGTGACGGTGGAATCGGGTGACTTGATCAGTGTTCCGAAAGGAACGCATCACTGGTTCAATCTGTGTACCGACAAAACGATTCGGTGTATCCGCCTGTTTGAAGACAAAACGGGCTGGACTCCTCATTACATGGAAAAGGGTGTCCACGAGGATTACGCACCGCTCTGCATGGGGCCAAGTTATCTCAAGGGGCAAACTGCTGACTTGGGTGAGACCCCAAAATTTAATTAAATAGTGGCGTTGGCTCCAAAGTTTTACGAGAGGTGATTTTTGGAATTTGCCAACGTCAAAGGGATTCTGCTCGACATCGAAGGGACAACCTCGTCGATCAGTTTTGTTTACGACGTGATGTTTCCCTTCATACGTCAGCATGTTGCCAGTTTTCTTGACAGCCACTGGTCGGACGAATCGCTTCAGTCTTGCCTCCCTTTGTTGGCAGTTGACTTGGAACAGGGGTCCGTTGAGTCATGGCTCGGTTCGGATGGCCCTAAGAGCCAACGTCAAAAAGTTGTTGACGGAGTGATTGGGTTGATGGATGCCGACGTGAAAGCAACGGGGCTGAAGCAACTTCAGGGTTTGGTTTGGAAATCGGGATTCCACAGTGGCGAAATGGTGGCTCATCTTTTCGACGATGTGGCACCAGCAATCCAGTCCTGGCATCAAAGTGGTTTAGATATAAGCATCTATTCGTCAGGCAGTATTTCGGCCCAAAAGCTATTCTTCGGGCATACGGTTGCTGGCGATTTACTCGATTGTTTTCAGGGGCATTACGATACGACGACCGGTCCCAAGAAAGAGACCGAAAGTTACCAACAAATTGCGGAATCATTTGGTTTGCCTGCCAGTCAAATTTTGTTTGTCAGCGATGTTGTCGACGAATTGAAAGCCGCCAGTGCGGCAGGCCTGCAAACCGCGCTCAGCAACCGACCGGGTAATGAACCCGTGGACCCAAATCACGGTTTCTCAGTCATTACATCTTTCGATCAGATCGAAATCGTTTAGTACGGCGTAAAACTATTTTATCCCGCTCGGCAAGCGGGACGTACCATCGGGCGATTTCGAATTTAAGATTGGGCTTTACCAATCTTAGCCGCTCGGCGTTAGCCGCGGTTTTTTTGAAAGATGATTTGTACAGTGTTGCTGTTTCGTTCTTTCGGGATCCATTGAGATTGTCCCGCTCGGCAAGCGGGACGTACTGCATTGCGATTTCGAATTTAAGATTGGGCCTTACCAATCTTAGCCGCTCGGCGTTGGGGTAAGTGAGGATTGTTTGGATTGAAAGCAACCGTGTAAATTAGTAGATTGGTTGTTATGGTGGATGCGTGATTCGTAAGACATTCTTTGGTAAGATTTTTAGTCGAAGCAGGTTACGGACAGCAACTTTTTGCTTTGCCGTACCGATAGATCTTTGACAATTGATCCGTTGCAATTTTGGTAATAATTTACTCGCTGGAGCGAATAACAAGATGACAAATACTGGTGACAGCGCCTGATTAGGCGAGGCCGGGATCAAAGCATCTTTTTGTCGAAAGTGGAAGAGTACATCACAGTGGCCATCGCAGAGTCGAGCCGCCTCGAAACTTTCGGCAATTTTCCGCTCGAAAGAGTTGGGATGGTGATACTATGGAGTCGGTGCAATTTGAAATGGCGGAGTTTCTCGTGCGTAAGTGCTTGTTTTTCAATGGCTTACATCGGTTTTTAAGGTGTGTTGTGAAAAGTGTTCGGTTGCAAAGTACGGTCCTTCGGGACCGATTGAGACTTTTTTTTCGAGCTGGATTAGCCTTCGGCGTTTTCTAAGTTGCAAAGTACGGTCCTTCGGGAC
>JBCCSJ010000412.1:0-4153 GCA_039200505.1 Planctomycetota bacterium
GCAAAGTACGGTCCTTCGGGACCGATTGAGACAATGTCATCCGGTAAAACTTCAAATTTGACGTTGTTGCAAAGTACGGTCCTTCGGGACCGATTAAAAAATGTCCCGCCCGGCAGGCGGGACGTACTATCGAACGCTTTCGAATTTAAGATTGTGCCTTTCCAATCTTAGCCGCGGTTCTTCTTGGGCAAACGGAACGTGCTATCGGGCGATTTCGAATTAGGTTGTGCCTTACCAATCTTAGCCGCTCGGCGTTAGCCGCGGTTGTTTCAAAACTTGTTTACCAAATCAGCGATTCTAAAATTCATTACAATGAGCTTTCGAATGTTGCTTGATTCCAAATTTGTGCCTAGCAGCATCCGATTCAGCGACCTACCTGAATTCAATCTTTTATCTATCCAAATTCCCTTAAAGACAGGATCGTAAAATTAACATTCTGTTTGAATACTATCGTGAACCCCCTGCTCTTCCGATTTCGAGTTGTTTTGCAGCTTAAAAAAAATGTCCAACTGCATGCCATGCATTCGGGGGTTTTGCATGCACTGTTATGTGCCGCATGGGGATCCGGAAACGGAGTCGATCCCGTCATGCCCGACGGAGTGTGGTTAGATGCGACCGAACAGTGTCGCATTCAAATTTCAAAAGGAGAACGATATTCATTTGGGCTAACCTCGATCGACCCCTCCCCTGCCCTAGCCAACGATCGAATTCAAAAACTAATTTCGGGATTCAAAAGAGTGGGCCGATCCCGTCCACCCGCCAAAACAGTTTTAGGAGGGAATTACGATCTGATCCGAATTGAGGATCTGGTTGCCGGCAAAACTTTGTCGCCAAATCAGATCCCACAACCCATTCCCCAATCGCATCTGAACCGAGAATTTGTCAAAGTAGCCGACGAGGATCGATTGACGCTGCGATTTGTTTCGCCTTTGTTGGCCGAAAGGCCGGTACGCAAACGGACCGAAGGACATCAGTTTTTTGATCGACACTGGTTTGGTGTGATCTCTTTTTTAAACCGACTTCAATTAAGGTTATCGGAACTCGGTTTTCAAATGCCCAAAACTTCTGGACATCCATCGCGACTTAAGGTTGCTCGAAACGAACTGGTTTGGCTCGATTTTACCTACGGACGAAGGGACCGTCGAAAAGCGAAACATGGGGCGATGGGTCGTATCTGTTTCGAGGGACTGACGCCCGATTGGATTACCCATTTGGTCGTTGGACAGTACACCCGCGTGGGTGGTGCGACTCGGTTCGGGTTGGGGAATTACCGCATCGAAGAATTGGGCGACGATCCGTTTCGTTGCCGCCGTTCCCGGTCGCTGTTGGAAATGGCCATTTCTGAAATCCGAGTCGATCAAAATGCCGAATCCGCTGGTCTTCCGAGTGGTTTTGCGCGGCAATCTGTGCATGAGATCCGGCATGGAAACTACCAACCCGACCCACATTTTGTGGTTCAGGTAGGCGAAAAATCGGGTAAGCAACGAACTTTGACCATACCCAGCCGGAAAGATCGGGTCTTGCAAAAATGCGTACTCGATGTGATCGCTCCGGCGTTAGATAAGTTCTTTGAAGAATCGTCGTTGGCCTATCGAAAAGGGTTGGGCGTCCAGCGAGCCGCGGCAAGGCTTCGCACGGCAGTCAGGTTGGGATACGAATGGGCGTTGAAAGCGGACTTTCGAGAATTCTTTGACAGTATTGACCATCGTGAACTGAAACAACGGATTCAAGCCTACCTAGGAGATGATGAATTAGCCGATCTGATTCAGCTGTGGATCAAAGCGGGCAGCCCGACACCGAATTGCGGTGTCCCGACTGGGGCTCCGATCTCACCGGTTATTTCCAATCTTTTTTTGGACGTGTTTGATGAAGCGGTCGAAAAATCAGGCGGTTTTCTGGTCCGCTATGCTGATGATTTTCTGATTCTATATCGCACGCAAGCCGAAGCGGTCGCATCACACGACAAAGCTCGGCAGGTCGCCCAATCGCTATGTCTTGCCCTTAATGAAAATAAGACGGGGGTTTTGGATCTAAAAGTGCCGTTCGAATTTTTAGGTTTCCAGTTTTTGTTCCGCGAACGATGGGAAGTTTCCGATTCGGTGCAGCCTATCCGGATTCGAGACCTCGGATGGAAAAAAAAATCGAAGCCGACCGATCGTCCCGAATGGACACCGCTACCGGGAGAAAGCCAGATCGGCGATGACCATCACGAATCAACCATCATCTGTGGTCCCCATGTCGGTCGGATAGACAGTCAGGGAAATCAACTGTTGGTCCACTTCAAGGATGGAAAACCGGTCCGTTCGATCCCTTTGGGACGGACAGGTGAGTTGGTTTTGATTGGGGCTCCAGACATCACCGGCAATGCTACCAAGGCGATGACTCGTCACCAGATTTCCTGGTATTTGGTCACGGAATTTGGCAAACCGCTGGGAAGTTTTGTTGTCAACGATCCAGTTGATTCGCACCGAGCCATCATTGCCCAAGCAGAAACATCCGTCAGCCCAAGGCGTTGTTTAGAGATTTCAAAACACTTGGTTCAATCCAAATTACAGAACTATGCTGCTTTGGCCAGATCGTCGCCGGGTAAATTTCGGGACTGGAAAACAAGCAAAGTTTTAATGGATTTTGCGGCAAAAGTTGGGCATGCCCAATCAATTGCCGAAGTGATCGGAATCGAAGGTGCTGGGGCAGCTCGGTGGTATGGAAATTTATCGGGTCGTCTTGCGGGAGGATTTCGGTTCGAAAAAAGGATATCGCCCGATGCCTGGGATCCGGTCAACGCTCTTTTAAATGCAGGGCAGACGATGTTGCATCATTACATCGTTCAGATCATTCAACTGGTCGGGTTGGCTCCTGCGGTTGGATTGATGCACACTGCCAGGTCGGGGCATTCCAGTCTGGCGTCGGATATGCAGGAACCCTTTCGGCACCTGATCGATCGGACAGTGTTAGAATCATTAAAAAGGATTCGAAAGGACGACTTTCATGTCGATAACCGGGGGAAATATCCACTAACGATTAAGCCACGGGCCATGAAATTGCTGATTAAAAATTTTCATTGGCTACTTACGATAAAATCTCAGTCGGTTGACCAGTCGTTGGCCAAGTCGTATCGAATGCAGATTGTCGGCCAAGTCCGATCATTGAAACGGAGTATGATGGATTGGGAAAATCGAAAGTTTGAATCTTTTAGGCACCCTTCATGAGTCTTTATGTAGCCAGCTATGACATTTCGGATGACTTAGGTCGCGAGCGGGTGGCTCGAGTATTGTTATCATTTGGTCATCGAGTTCAGCGATCTGTATTTCAGTTGGTTTTGGAACCTGATGAGATCGAAGAGTTGCAATTTCGGGTGGCAGTTCATTTGAGCCGGGATGACGAATTTGTGTTGTACCCGGTGGATGAAAGGGGGACGCGAACCATTTTGTCCTGGCAGCGACCGGTGGATGAACTACCTGCGGTCGTGATGTTGTAAATACTTGTATCGGATACATCTTTAGGGCAGCTCTTAATCGGTTATAATCCGATGGGAAATTTTTCGATCTTTGACAATTGAATCCGTTACAATTTTGGCAATACTTTGCTAGTTAGAGCGAATAATTATATTACAAGTACTGGTGACAGCGCCTGATTAGGCGAGGCCGGGATCAAAGCATCTTTTTGTCGAAAGTGGACGAGTACATCACAGTGGCCATCGCAGAGTCGAGCCGCCTCGAAACTTTCGGCAATTTTCCGCTCGAAAGAGTTGGGATGGTGATACTATAGAGTCGGTGCAATTTGAAATGGCGGAGTTTCTCGTGCGTAAGTGATTGTTTTTCAATGGCTTACATCGGTTTTTAAGGTGTGTTGTGAAAAGTGTTCGGTTGCAAAGTACGGTCCTTCGGGACCGATTGAGACTCGTTCCGGTTTGTATTGGCTCGTACAGCTGTAGTGTTGCAAAGTACGGTCCTTCGGGACCGATTGAGACTCTTCTAGCTCAAGGGCATTTGAGTCTAAACGACGTAGGGTTGCAAAGTACGGTCCTTCGGGACCGATTGAGACTGCGTCAGTTGTTCACGTTGTTCCATCAATTGGTTGCAAAGTACGGTCCTTCGGGACCGATTGAGACAAAAGCTGATTCACGAAAGTCTGTACGGTTTACTTCAGTTGC
>JBCCSJ010000413.1:0-4133 GCA_039200505.1 Planctomycetota bacterium
AAATTTTTTTTAAACAAGGATTAGCCGCCTGTTCCTGCAATCGAAGCGACTACAATTTTGAGATACGGGCCAGGGCGATTTCACTCCCGCCAGACCAGATCTGCTGGGCAATTTTTATTCAACGGTTTTATGTCGGACCCACAAGATCAAACACTGATCCAGCAGACACTCGGTGGTCAAACCGAAGCTTTTGGTTCCATTATCCAAAAGTACAAAGATCGCCTGTTCAACGGGATGGTGCAAATCGTCAGAAACGAGAGTGAAGCTGAGGATGTGGTTCAAGAGGCATTTCTTTTAGCCTTTAAAAAACTTTCAACCTTTCGTGGCAACAGCGCTTTTTTCACGTGGCTGTATCGGATTGCCTACAACGTTGCGGTGACTCGAATTCGACGACGCAAACCGACGGTTTCGCTTTACGCCAATTCTGAAACTCGCGGCGCGATCGAATTTGCAGATGAAACAGCCGCGCCTGAAGAACGGATGATTCGTGAGGAACGAGTGGCTCAGCTTGCCCGAGCCATGGAAAAATTGTCAGAAGAACATCGGGCGATAATCGTGCTTCGTGAAATGGAAGATTTGGATTATGACGCGATTTCGGAAATTCTGGATTTGCCGATTGGGACGGTGCGAAGTCGGCTCCATCGGGCAAGAAATCATTTGAGGGAACTTTTAGAGGCGATTATGAATCGGAACTAAACTTGAGGTGAACGCGTCCAACCACCGATGGTAGAAAACGCGTTTTTTACCGAAGCTTTTGACATAGGTCTGTTTCGAATCCCCAAAATTTTGACTGACAGCAGGCGATAGCATCACGATTTTCAGCAATTGTCGATAAAAAAATGGCGACCCCACAAAATCCAAATGAAATCCTCATCTCCGCTTTTCTCGATGGTGAATTGTCGCCCGAAGAGAGTGCCAGGGTCGATCGTTTGCTTGAGGATCCTCGGCACCAAGATCTGCTGAATGACTGGAAATTGAATCGAGAATCGATTCAATCGCTGCCTCCATTTTCGTTGGGGGATGATTTTGCGGCCAAAGTGATGGAAGAGATTGAGGGCCAAAAGGTTGAAATCGCGAACCGTGTGGCGGCGTCTTCGGCAAGCGATCATTGGAGTCTCATATCAATCACTTCCTTGGCGGCCATGTTGGTGATCACGCTTTTTGTGTTCCCAAATTTTCAATTGTCCGAAAAGGCTGTGGCTGAAGCAGATAACAAAGAACTTGAAAAAGAGCAGCAAGCAGCCGTTCTGGTGCAACATGAACATGGCATGCTTTATTCTTCAAAAACAAATGATAAAGCCGAAGCGTTGAAACTTTCGGAAGCGATCCAATTGGCTCGACCATCCACAGGACTTAACCGCGTAATCCGGTTGAGGACTGACCTTGAGCTTTCAGATCTCAAATCTGTGCTGACCCAATCCGGGATCCAATTCGACGAATCCGCGTTTGCTTCGGCGGATGAAGCAGCCATGATCCACGTCACGGCAACGCCTCGTGAGATTCGAGAGACGTTAACGGAACTGATGAATGGGTACGTCGATTCGTTGGAACAGGTGGAAATTCCCGTCACCGGGAATAAATCAATGATGTTGCCATTGGAAGCGGATAAAATTTCCAGTGATGTCGACATGGCCGAAGTCTCCAAAGTCGACCAATGGTTCGGGCTTGATAGTCCAAAAGCTGGAAAAAATCGGGTTAGCTGTCTTTTCCTTTTTGAGTTCGACAAATAGGTTCCAGCCGTCCGCTATCATACTGCTCAATGCGGACTGAACCATTCGAAAAATCGCTGGAATGAGATACGTTAACCGCTGATACGAATCCGTTTTACCGACCAAGAATTCAAAAATTCTCTCTTTCAGATCTCTCTAGGACGAAAAAGATCGAACTGATAAACTCCGCCAGCGAATGATCTGTTTTAGGTCATTCAATCGTTTGCATCAGGGAAGATCAAATGTCAAAATCGGCTGCTCAATTTCTGTCTCGAACTATTCTCGCGGCAATCTTCGCCGTTTTAGGAAGCTCCTCGCTGCCAGCACAGTACGGCAATAATCCCCAGGAAAGCCAAAGATCCCAACAGCAGGGATCTGAGAATTATGTGGTGCCTGTTGATCAGCAACGGCGACAGGCAATGCAAATGGCTGCCGAACAAGCGTTCCAACGGCAGGAGATTCAACAGCCCAAAATGCCGGCTGGGTTCCCTCTTTCTACCGACCATCAACAATACGTTGAAAAGTTATTGGACCATTGGGAAGCACGGAGCCAGCAGATCGAGAAATTCAAATGCAATTTTCGTAGATTTGAATACGACAATGGAATCGTAGGTTGGCGGGACCAAAACCAACGTTTGGCCGCCCATCAAATTGCATTTGGTGAGATCCGATTCGCAGCACCCGATCGAGCCCGTTATGAAACGGCAACGGTTATGAAATTCACGCGTCCTCCGGCTCAACCTGGCGCGCAGGCTGACTACCGTAGGCTCGAAGAGGAAGCAGACTTTAGAGAGCAATGGATCTGTGACGGAAAAGCCATCTATGAATTTGATTACGCTAACAGTGTTCTGAATGAAACCTTAATTCCGCCAAACATGCAGGGAAATATGGCTGAAAGTCCGCTTCCCTTCCTGTTCGGTGTCAACAAACAGAAAGTATTGGATCGTTACTGGGTTGGCGTTGTCACTCCCCGGGGCGTCGAAAACGAATACTGGTTGGTGGCTCATCCAAAAAGAGTCGAAGATTCTAGGATGTACTCCAAAGTTGAGATCATTTTGGCGGTGGAAGATTTTCTTCCCAAAGCACTTCACATGTACTCGCCTCAATACGATCCTGCTAAGGGAAATGAAGAGAGTTATTACTTCGCATTTGAAGATCGCGAAGTGAACAGCCAATTAACAAAGCTGCAAGACTTTTTTGGCATGTTTGTCAAACCACGTCTGCCAAGAAATTGGCGGAAAGTGGTCCACAATCCAAACCAAACGGCAAGAGTTGGGACTCAACCGCCCAGTGCCAATCGTTAGGCGTGCCGTTTACTCAAGTTCATTTTGAGCGTTTGAACGCAAGGCGAAATTCCGCCCAGCACATTTGTCCGACTGGAGATATCGAACGTCAAGCACAGCCTGACTCGAGCGAACTTAAGCAATAGGTGATCCGCCAGCGAGTGAATAAGTTTGGAATCTTGCTACTTCGATGGAGAGGTTAAGTAGCCGACCGCCATTCCAGATGCCAGGCCAGCACCGTGAGCCCAATTGGCGATAGATCCGCCGAGTCCCATGTTGAAGTCTGCGGGTAACATGAAAAAGATCATGCTTCCTATCAAGATGTAAATCGTCGACTGGGTGATACGATATTCGAATCGACGATCAAACTTGGATTTCATCCAAAAGAATCCAAACAAACCGTAGACCACTCCCGACATTCCGCCTAGTCGAGTGATCAAAATATCTCCGGGAACGGGTATCGGCGCCGATCCTCCGATATCAATTGGCACGATACATTGCAAAATATTTGAAACGGCCGCCGTAAACAGCACCAGCAAACCGAACCGAAAGGTGCCATATTTGTTTTCAAGAATCTGGCCAAATTGATAAAGCCAGATCATATTGAAAAGAATGTGAATCACTCCAAAATGAATAAAAATTGGTGTGATGACTCGCCACACCTCCCCACGCATGACGCTGGCCAAACGCACGTCGATACGGTCGATCGAATCGATCGTAATCGTCTGCCAGGGTTGCTGTTCTGATTTGACGTCCAATTGCGCTGCTTGCTCTTCGGTCAACATGGCAAACGCAAGGCTTTTAAACCAAATGGAATCAGGTTTACCATCGCCTTGTTCGGTTACAACCGACACAAAGATACAGGCAACAATCATCACGATGGTCAACATTGGCTTCCGGGCGATATTTCGCGGATTGACCCGGACCATATTCTGTTTCATTTTCTGTCGTTTTTTAGACTCGGTTCGAACAATCTCTTTCGCCTCGTCGACGCTGGACAAGTACCGCGGGTCGGTGGGATTTGCTTTGAATTGCCGAAAAATTTCCAGAGCTTCTCCACAGCGATCCTCGTCTTTGACCCATAACTGAAATTTATTTTGCTCCTGGTCGACCTGAGTCTCGATTCCCTTCACCAAAAGGT
>JBCCSJ010000414.1:0-4108 GCA_039200505.1 Planctomycetota bacterium
GTCTGTGGGTCTGGAAGCTGGTGATTACTTACAACGATCTGGTTCTCGATTGGTTTTGTTTTTGATGCAAAACAAAGAAACGATTCAATGGGGTGTCGGTATTGGATGTGCCGTACTATTTTTTTATTGCTGTCTTATTCGATTTCAGGCGAATGCTGCGAACGAGATCGAATCTGATTCAGAAAGCCAAGTTAATGTGCGGGCAGAATAATGACTCGGTTGCGATCGATTTCCTGTTGTCTCATCAGGACTAACTGGTGGTGAGTATTTTGGTTTCAAGGTGGACTGCATAGGATAACTTAAACGCAATGCCACTTCTCTTCTTCCAAGGCGAATAAGTAAGATTTACCGCTCGGAGAGAGGTGCAACTTCGTTTCGGTTTCAAAATTTGGTGAAAGGGTCGGAATTGTTTAAGGTATTGGTAGCTCCAGATTTGAGTCTGGACTGCCGTCGACCACCTATGCGGAACCCGAGACCATGCCAACTGACACAACTCGTATCGTTTTGATTTTATCGTTCTGGTGCCTCGGATTTGCTGGGATTTCCAGCGCAGATCACCCTAACATAAACGCACCCAAACTGTCTCAAACCGCTGCCGACCCAAAAGAGCCCCCCCAGCCAAACTTCATCATCATTTTTACTGACGACCAAGGGTATAACGATTTGGGCTGTTTCGGATCAGAAACGATCAGAACTCCCAACCTTGATCAACTGGCATCACAGGGTCGAAAGTACACCAGTTTCTACGTGCCCTGCTCCGTTTGTTCACCTTCACGAGCGGCTTTGTTGACGGGATGTTATCCCAAACGGATCAACATGGAAAAACATGTTCTGTTCCCCAAGTCCAATTACGGTCTTCACCCAGACGAGTACACGATCGCAGACCACTTGAAATCTCAGGGCTATGCAACCGCCTGCGTTGGAAAATGGCATTTGGGACATTTGCCCCAGTTGCTGCCTCGTGCCAATGGTTTTGATTCATATTACGGAATCCCCTATTCCAATGACATGAATCATCCTGACAACTCGGCTAAACCAAAAGGAGTGGCGTCGGACGAACTTTGGAAAGACCAGGAATCTTGCCTGACTCGATGGAAAACGCCTCTATATCAAAACGAATCGATCATCGAGTTACCGGTTGACCAAAGAACAATTACGAGGCGATACACTGACAAGGCAATCGAATTCGTAACTGACAATCAGAAGCAACCATTTTTTCTCTACCTGCCTCATTCGATGCCTCACATTCCTCTTTATGTCCCGTCCGACGTTTACGACCCCGATGCTCAAAACGCCTACAAATGTGTGATTGAACATATCGATGCGGAAGTGGGTCGTTTGTTGACGACCTTGCGGGACCTTAACTTAATGGACCGGACCTACATCATCTATACCAGCGATAACGGCCCATGGTTACCGTTTAAAAACCATGGCGGTAGTGCTAAACCACTGCGAAATGGAAAAGGGACTACGTTTGAAGGTGGCCAGAGAGTCCCCTGTATCATGGTTGGACCGGGCATTGCGGCAGGCACCAGTACTTCCGCTTTTACATCGACAATGGACCTACTACCCACGATTGCATCGATTATCGGAAAACCGCTTCCCGATCGAAAGATAGACGGATTTGATATCACGTCCACTTTTACCAGTGACGAAACTCCCCGCGATGAACTGATTTTTTACTCTTCGCAAGGCAACCTCGAAGGCATTCGAAAGGGCGATTGGAAATACCTGGCTCAAAAACCGAGGCGTCGAAAAAATCAAAAAGCGAAACAGCCCCAGGTAAGCACTTTCTTATTCAATTTGGCAAATGACATTGGCGAACAAAACGATCTAAAATCGGAACATCCAGAAATCGTAAAACGACTGATCGGTCGCATGAAAGAGGCGGACGATGAAATCACGGCCAATGCTCGCCCCGTTTGGATCAACGGCGATAGAAAGATCCGGTAACCCACATTCCACTCATTAATTCATCGACGGAACTGTTATGAAGATCCCAAATAGTTTCTTGGTGGTAGCTGTTGCGGCTTCCATTTGGCTCTCCCAACCGATTCTGGCTCAACAGAACGAAGCGGTATCTTTGGCGGTAAAGGCTGGCGTTCAAACCAACCGGCAATTCACGACGGTTTTCGATTTTATTCGAGCATCCAAAGAGGAAAATCAGTGGCGTTCGGTTCCGTGGATTCCGGACCTATGGGAAGGGATTCAGATTTCCGCTCGAACCCAGAAACCGATGTTTATTTGGGCCATGAACGGCGATCCACTTGGTTGTGTCTGAAACAACGGAGTAACGGGCCGTGCGTCCGTATTTTCTAACCAACGAATCATTGATCAACTCAACGAATCTTTCGTTCCCGTTGCGATTGATATTAACGTGATCATTCACAAACAGGATCAAGAGGGATCATTTTTTCGAAAGATCGCTGAACAGGGACACTACGCTGGACGCACCATTCCGACTTCGACGCGGCAGGGATTGTATATCGCTACGGCCGGCGGCAATCTTCTATCGTCTCGAAATACGACGCAGGCAAAGCAGGTGACCGGACTGATCGGTCGAGGGCTGGCGGCTTGGGAAAAAGTAAACCCTGATCAAATTCGTGCCTTTGGGGTCGAACTTGACGCCGATCCGAACTACACCGTGCAATTTCCAGAAGGCGGGATGATTCTTCGAGAGACGATGCGAGATTTGCCGCGGGAAGACCAGGTTCGATTCGAAACCTGGCGTCACAATTTTGATCATGTTTGGTTGACTCGAGACGAAGTCAACGCTTTCATTCCCGAAGCACTCGAGCCCGATTTTCAATATTCAGTTCGAGAATCAGTCGTCCGAAAATTGGCTCGGTTCCACTTCGTTGATCAAGTCAAAGGAGAGGCCACCCCCTATCGCGATTCCAAAGTTAAAAATACGGTGTTAAATGCTAAAGTGGAAAAAGAACTCAAGGGTGGACACTGGTTTGTCTCATTGAATGGAACTGCCGCCTGTTCCGTTCCTCCCTCGGGCGAAAAAAATCCCTACTCGGGTCAAAAGATTCGCAAACCCAGGTCGGTCGATCTTGAGATTCGAGGTCGATTAATTTTTGATCCCGAATCTCGGTCGTTTACACGTTTCGACTTGTTGGCTTTTGGAGATCGTGAAGGCACGGCGACCTACAATTTTCGATTCGACGATATGGGTCCGGCTCCGATCGGATTCGCGTTCGAGCTTTTACCCAACCGGCCGGAAAACAGGATCCGCCCCAAGTTTGCAGGTTCGAGATACCAGTCTGCCAGTGAACGTCAATAGTTCGCGAAATCGGGAAGCCTAATGATGGCCTTGGTCATCATTCCGCCGACCTCATCCGTAGCGTTTTTGGTGATTCGAAGCTCGAATCTCTTTCTTTTTAAAGCCCATGCGATTGCTGCAATTGGCCCTGGACCCAATCGTAAAACTTTCCTCCGACGAATTCCTGCAACGAACCGGAATAACTTTTTACATGCACGTAACCTGTTTGGCCAACTTTGAGTTCCTGTTGAACGGACTCGTCGACACTGACATGCATTTCAACTCTCGGTTCAATCAGCATCATTTCGCTATCGTCTTCAGAGGTTTCCATTTCTGCTCGATTGACAACGTCCAGCGGTCCTCCATTTGGGGCGGCAAACGAAAAATGAGGCAAACTATCTTGCGATTTTGGGCTTACCCGAATCAACTGTCCCGCGATCTCATTTTCGAATCCCCAAACGTCGACGCGAATGAGGTTATCCTGAATCAACTGGATATCAGAAGAATCTTTTTGAGCCAACAAGGCGACCACTTTTTTTCGATTTGGATCACCGATGTGAACCAATTCATCACCCGTCTTGACGTAGATACCTTGAAATGAATCGAGGCGATTTGCAATCAACGTTCCTGTTTCCGGAGCGCGGATTTGTAACTCCTGAATCATTTGGTTGGTCTCTTTGATCTGCTGATAAAGCGAATCAATTTCTGCCTGGTGAGCCCCAAGTTCAGCGATTTGTTGGTCACGTTGCATTTGGGCTGCTTTGTATTTGGCCGACTTCAATTCCAGTAGCAATACTTCCAGCCTGGCTTTCAATTCTGGATTCTCCAATTCGAACAACA
>JBCCSJ010000415.1:0-4108 GCA_039200505.1 Planctomycetota bacterium
CACCTCCTTTCTAAGGATAATTAGAACACTCATCTCTGGTGACAGATTTGAGATATCCGTGGACGTGATCTTGTGCGGATCGGTTTATTAACCAATCCCGGGAGGTAGCTGTTAAATCAGCATGTCTACTTAATTGATAGTTAAAGCCCGCTGTTGGACACTAGCCAGAGTTCGCAGCGGGTTTTTTCATGCGCTCAACTCGGCTCGGCCACGGTGTTGATTGATCGGTGTCAGCAATGTGCCCCACAAAGACAACGGGATACCCGCCTTGGAGACTGACCAATCGCGAACTGACTGATGGTCCTGTCGCAGTTTAAAAGTCGGGGTCGAAGTCTTTTTCCGGCCACGAAATTCAATGTTGTTGTCAACGACAAAGTGGCAATTAGAAAATCGCTTGATGAAACGAAGTTTGGTGGTTACCGATCAATAGAAGCAACGGACTGGAGGCGAACTAAACTCCAACCCGTTCAAAGGCACGACTTGGCTAAAGAATTTTGCTCATCGAGAGCGAGCAAATTTCAAGTCGCGTAACCGCGGGCCTACTGCTTTGATAAATCGCGAAGAGTGACAGAATTAATATCCAATCAATTCGAATCGCCGCTTTGAATTGAAATAAGCAAGTGTTAACTTTCGAAAAGCGATTCGAGTTTCGCTTTGCGGAAAATTATTTCAACTAGCAAATTTACGAACCTCCTTGATCGGGAGATCACGCCGCTATCTTGTCCCAACCGATTGGATGATCCAATCATGATTCTTCCGTTACCCCTGTTCCCTCGGGGGTAACCTAACTATGTCACCTGAAGAATTCCTCTATTTCTTCAAATAGAGGCTCACATCAGACCTAATCTTTCAAGGCGAGGTTTAAGTCGACTAATTCCGCCGCCAGCAAATGATTTGACAAGATCTCCGTCGCGATAAATCGCGTTAAAGGGGAGGTCATTGACCTCTTGCAGCCATGGATTCTCTCTCTTGAAATTCCCCAACTTTCGTTGATCCAGATTCAGTTTCCCAACCGGTAAATCTCCGAGATCCTCATTAGCAAAAGCATCATTCAAATCTGTTTCCCACTGATTGCATGCGTCACAGTCTGACTTGCCTAAGATCAAAACGAAGGATTTCTGTTTTAGGAATTCGTCAAGATTTTCGTGGTCTAATTTTAAAACTTCTGGGTGGCTCATCCAACAAATTCTCCACCTTTGGACCAATCTGCACCACACAACCCGCCGCTTATCAATGCCTGCACTGTACGCAGCGTTTCGGCAGGACTACGGCCCACCGATAAATCATTTACGGTAATTGATCGGACCACCCCTTCATCATCCACTATGACAGTAGATCGAAAAGCGACTCCTTCGTCCTCTTTGAGGACACCAAATGCTCGGCTTATCTTGTGGCTGGTGTCCGCGATGATCGGATGTGTGATCGGTTCAGGGAATGTTTCTCGATCCTTGAACCAAGCGAGATGACTGTGGAAAGAATCCGTACTCACACCGATCACCTTCACTCCGTCGTCCTCAAAATCCTCGAGAGCAGCTTGAAAACCCTGGATTTCTGTAGGACACACAAAAGTGAAATCCAGCGGATACCAATATAAAACGTGCCATTGCCCGTTGAAATCTGACGAAGAAATAGTTCGCTGCTCGCCGTTGAGGTAGGCCACTCCACCCCAAGCTGGAGCCTTTTGTCCAATAGTAATCATGTAGACCCTTTTTAGATTTTGTTAAAAAGTTGAATCTGCAAAGGCTTATCTACCATTAACAAACCCGCAGCGAGCGAAGTATCCTGCCTTCTCGAAAGCATCGATTCACGCCGAAATAGGTTTCAGTATTTCGGATTGGTGGCAATTCAATTTCCGTTGCCCGAAATACTGTATTTGAAGAAACGTAAATTTTTATAGGTCGCGGGTATGCGGTTCCGCCCGAATTTACAGGGTTGCTTCTTTAATATTTTTCATATTTTGAAAATACGATGCACGCCTAAAGCCGAACTGCAAGGATCGTATTATGTCCATCCAATTATTATGAATGCGATATTTTTGAAATCATCCCATTCGGTTGGTTCTGGTGCGTATTATCTGATAAAACCGATTGGGTGAACGAATTCCTATCGTAGTGTGACAGAAGTATGATCAAGTTGAACCACAACACAAATGTATCCAACGTCTTGGTGATCGGCAGCGGCGGGGCCGGACTTCGGGCTGCCATCGAGGCCAAAAAATTTGGCGTCGAGGTCACCGTAATCGGGAAGCGTCCTCGCGAAGACGTTCATACAGTGCTCGCGGCGGGCGGAATTAACGCCGCTTTCGGGAACGTCGATTCCGAAGATAGTTGGCAGCAGCATTTTGCGGATACGATGATCGAAGGCTATCGGCTATCTGAACCCCGCATGGTGGAATTGATGGCTAAAGAAGCTCCTGAGCTGGTGCGAGAAATCGACCAATGGGGGGCCAATTTTGCCAAGCTACCAGACGGCAGAATCGACCAAAGATTCTTCGGAGCTCATACCTATCGCCGCACCTGCTACTCAGGCGATTATACGGGACGATCGATTCTGTTTGCCCTTTTAAAACGTGCTGATGAGCTGCGAGTCCCTATCCTGGATTCCCAGTATGTGACCGAGTTGTTGATTCACGACGGTATCTGCTTTGGGGCAATGGCATTCGACGTTCGTAACGGTACCCAAACCGTTTTTCTGGCTGACGCTGTCGTCATTGCGGCTGGAGGTCATACTCGAATTTGGCGAAAAAGCTCTTCCAGACGAAACGAAAACACGGGTGATGGATTCTATCTGGGACTCAAAGCAGGATGTCAGCTTACCGACATGGAATTGGTCCAGTTTCATCCAACAGGCATGGTCATTCCGGAACAACTCGCTGGCACGTTAGTCACTGAAGCCGTTCGAGGAGAAGGGGGGCACTTGATCAACGGTAACGGCGAACGGTTTATGAAAAATTACGATGCCGAGCGGATGGAGCTGTCGACGCGGGATCGCGTGGCGATGGCGAACTATACCGAAATCACCGAAGGGCGTTCCACACCCAATGGTGGCGTTTATTTAGACATTAGCCATCGCTCGAAAGACTTCATTATCGAAAAATTGCCTCGGATGTATCGGCAGTTTTTGGACACATTGATGATCGATATTTCCAAGCAACCGATGGAAGTGTCTCCAACAGCCCATTACTCGATGGGGGGAATCGTCGTTGAGGCAGATTCCCATTTCACAGGCATCGAAGGGTTGTACGCTGCCGGTGAAGTTACCGGCGGATTGCATGGAGCCAATCGGTTGGGCGGAAACTCGCTGGCTGAAATTTTGATCTTTGGCAAACGTGCCGGACTGCATGCTGCGACACGTTCATTAGAGCTGGATATTCAACAACGATCTCGCAAAGTGATCACAACGGCTAGTGAAAAGATTCACTCCTTGATTCGACCGGGTAACGAAGTCGCGCGTCCCTTACAAAGAGAACTGCGAAATATCATGTGGGAGAATTGTGGCGTCGTACGAACGGCAGAAAAACTTCAGGAAGGTCTTTCGCGGATTGGCCAACTCAAGTTATCTATTAGACACCTCGATGTCCGGCCTGATTCCGAGGGATATGAAGATCTCGCACTCGCATTTGACCTCGAAGGCTCTATCTTGTCCGCCGAAGCAACCATCTTGGGTGCACTGCATCGTGAAGAAAGCCGAGGATCTCACCAGCGGTCTGACTTTGAAGCGACCCGTGCCGAATTCGATTGCAATTTCAGGATTTCTCTCGATTCGAACGAACAGCTTCAAGTAACCCGGAAAGAGCTCATCCCTTTGACTGATGAGTTGAAGAATGCGATCGATAAGACTGGCGAAATTTCGGAATTTGAAGGCCGGTTGTTAGAGTGATTGTATGTTTTTGAGACAACTTAAACGATAAGAACGTCTTAAAACGGATCGCCAATTTCCTCTTTTTTAATGAATTCATGGCAATCTGAACGGCACATTTTTTGCATTCGATTCAAAATGGAAAAGTTGAGTCCGTCAGCCATGGGTCGTAAAAATGATAAATCGTAGTCTGATTTCGCTATTTTTTTTCTCCGTTTCCCTCGTTTTTCAAGCGAGCGCTCAGGAGAGC
>JBCCSJ010000416.1:0-4093 GCA_039200505.1 Planctomycetota bacterium
AAGAGCGCAAAGTTAATTGTTGACTTTCAACGGATGAGTTACGAACAAGGGGATTCGAATATTCAAGAATTGAAAAATGCCGAATCTGTCATCCCCGATCTTGAAACCAAAAGAAAGCAGCTTCAGCGGCTGCTAGACCACTTAAACGAGATTTCCCGCCTCACCGACGACCAGTAATCAATATTAGTTTCATAGTGGTATTGTTCGTCACCTCTGGATAAGAATCGGTGTGGCCACTTTATCTGTATCATTTGAGGGTGTAGGTTCTGGTAAACAGCATTTAGAAATGATAGACCTGCAATCGGTTCCCACCCTGAAAGCGATGCGTTAGTCCAGGTCAATAAGACCGATGAAACGCCATGCGGCTCGTGGGCTGGGTCCGTTGCAATCCGATCTGTTTAGTCATTCAGAAATTCCCCAACACTTTAGTTCGGTAAATGAAACTTTCAGCCAAACTCGACGAGATCCGATTTGCTTTTGAAAATGGGGACACGCCAAATCATATCGTTCAAGTCCTGAATGATCATGTCGATCGCCTTGTGGACAGTAAGGTAAAACAAAACGCTTTACAATTAGGTGATTTAGCGCCGCTGGACGTCGAGGTCTATTCAGATCACGCGGCGATCACTTTGGCCGAAATCAAGCAAGACGCCCCGCTCGTTTTGTCTTGGTTTCGAGGAAACTGGTGACCTTACTGCGTGGTAGAGCTGGAAGCTTTGCAAAGTAGCTTCGAACGGTTGCAAGATAAAGGAGCCAAGCTAGTTGCCTTGTGTCCACAAAAAACGGAGGCGAATCGAGCGATTTCGGAGCAGTTGAATCTTCAATTTCCAGTTCTGCAAGATCGTGACAATTCTGCTGCGACGCTATTCGGATTGACGATTCCAACGCCTCCCGATGTCATCGCTGCCGAACAATATTTAGGCTTAAATCTTCCAGAATTCAACGGAAACTCGAATTGGGATCTGCCGATGCCAGCTCGATACGTCATAGATTCGAATGGATTGATTCAGTACGTTTCGGTGCACCCCGATCACCGCCAACGAAGCGAACCCGAATTGTGTATCGGCGTAATTGATTAGAGGTTTACCGCCGACCGCGGGTCGGTTTATTTGAAATTCCAACCACCAAACCCGGGGAAGCAGGCTCGAAGAATTCGTTTGGCTAGTGGCTTCATCGGAATGGACTTAAGCTGATTGCGGAAAAAGTATCGCTGCCGGGCAATTTGGTTCCGGATTTCAGAGTTACCGAATCGCCCACAAGTTAAAGTCTCTCTTTTGTTACAAAATTTAAATTTGTAAGGATCGTCGCCGTATCCAAAATCGATTTTCTTGATCCCTGCCGTGTCGGCATATTCGCAAATTCTAAGAATCAACTCGGTACCGGGAGAGTATTTGGAAAACTTGGCGTCAAAAGTTGGAAACCAATAATGGATTTGATGGTCGGTCAAAATTCCAAAGTGGCCGCCGACGAGTTCATCTCCAGCCCATAATACGCTTAAAATTCCTCGAAAATTTGGGACATCAGTTTCTGCTATCTCATGAAGTAGGTTTCGAGCCCAATCAACAGACAGGATGTCAAAAGTTCGAGTTCGTTGGTATTTCTGACGTTTCAACTCGATTAATTCTTCCATCACGCTGGCGCTTTGACAGTCAAATTCGAGTCGAATTGGCCCAATCTCCCGTTCCAGCTTTCGTGATTTCTGGCCGTGCCGTTTGACCGTTGAACTGTGTTTTCGAATCCAGTTTCGATAGGCATCCCAGCCATCACTCAAGTCGATGTAATGAGATTCGATTCTGCGATACTCAAAGGGTTGAACCTCAGTCGATGGAGGTGGAAGGGCAGCATGGAAAGAAAAAGAAGAAAGTCCCACTGACTTCAAAATTTTCTTCATGATCAGTTCGTTATCGATGCCATTCGAAAGGATGCCATGCACATCGTTCAATCGTCCGCCAATCGGTTCGCCATGACGAGGCCTTGTTCGTTGGAACGGAAGAAAGCCAACTATCCTTTCTCCAGAATCATTCAATTGGCGTACGACAGCAATTTCAACGTCATCTCTGATTCTGGCAACAGCTTTCGTAAATTCCAAATCGAAATAGGGACTCGAATATCGAGGATTCGAGACGCGAATGGCCTGCCAACGGTCGGCAATTAGCCCGCAAAGGTCACTTGGGCGAATTGAGCGAACGTCATAGGAAACACCGAGATCTGATTCTCGGGCATCGACTCCTACTGCCTGATTTTGTGCGATGATACGAAGCGTCATTAGGGTAAGCCTGATCGGTTAACCAATGGGAATTTTCCATTTTGGTTAAGCCAAATGCGATTTTCACTGCCGGGCACCAATTTTGCGCAAAATACCCAGATTTACTACTGGTTCTAACGTCTGGCCGCTGGGCCTTCAAGCGGGATAAAGTCTTTTCGAGAGATGACTTCCCCACCAGAAGTCGTCAGAACTGCCCTAATTTTATCGGGATTTTTGCGAATTGCTCGCACTTTGAACGTGGAATCAATCAGCAACACACCGTTCTCGTTGGGATATTGAATTTCAAAGTCAGCATCTTCATTGAAAACGATCACTTCCGGTTCGGTCCAGAATCTATGTTTCGAATCTCGAGTATCGATCGCCAAGGCAGTCCAAATTTTCCGATCTGAAATTTCTTCCAATTTGGGAGATGCTTTCAGGTTCGAATAGATGCCGAAGTCCCCTCCTACCAATCGAATCCCCGTTTTCCCCGCCGAGTCCGCATTGCCGAAAATAAAATCTTTCTCGACGTCCGATGCAACTTCAAGATTGGCAGGATCGTCCCACGGTTTGCTGAAATCAAAGCGGTCGTAGAGATCCTGATATCCGAGGTAGGGCAAGAGCCCCACCCTCCAATTGAACTGGGGTTTTAAATCCGAATCTTCAGACGAAGCTACGGTTCCCGCGACGGGAAGATCGTTGTTGGTTTCATAAAAATTCTTCAGAGCTTTTGCGACGCGTTTAAGTCGTGCCACACGTTGCTGAACTTTCAGTTGTTGGTTGAAGTCTGTGATTGAGGCCGCGACTAATTTGTCGAGACTCTTGGGCCGGGAAAGTTCGATGTCAATGCGGTTTTTCGATACGCCGACACTCAATAAATCTTCATTCCGAATCTCTGCCATCAAATCTTCAAGAGATTTCGTAGATGAAGGTTGAATCATTAAATTGTCGTTCGTCCTCAGTCCGGCTTGGGATAGCTGCCCCATGCTTTGCATGCCTTGCATTGGAAAACCAGCCTGATCATTCGAAATCGACTGTTTGATTTTGCTACCAATCTCCTTAGCAAATTCCTGATCTTCGATATCAATCGAAACCAAAGCGGTCTTCTTTTTTTCGAAGCTTAGCTGCAGCCGGATACTTTGCATCAAGTTGGGGATTCGAGCGAATCGTTTCATTTCATCTCCACCGAATTGGGCGGCGACGCTGAAAAACGAATTGAGGGGTCCTCGAATCGGTTGGATCAAAACAAGTCCGGAAATATCTTGAGAGAAATCCAGCTGTTGGTATTGGGTTTGCAATTCACACCTTTCAACTTCACCTTGTAATTTCAATAGCTGGTTGGAACTAGCAATTGCCAACCTGTTCGATTCAAGAAGAACCGTTGTTAGTGAATTCGTTGTTGTGTTTTTTTCTTCCGAAGGCTTGGCGACTGAATCGTTAACAACGATCTGTGGCGCGACATTGATCGAACAATTCAGGTCGAGAATCCAAATTGGTGGGCTACCCCCAACGAGGTTGCTGTCAAAAACGACATGGACCATTTTGATTTTGGAAAGAGGGGATTCCCACCCTCCAAAGAACTCTTCTAACTGCTGATCGAGATCTTCCCAAGAAATCTGTCTAAGCGAACGATTCTTGAAGATGGAATCCACATTCAGCGTGACGCAGGCAAAATGCTCGGATGACAAAAAAGAGTATTCCGAATCGACGGCAAGTGATTCGGCTGGTTTCAAATTCAGTTGCGGTTCGAATGGAGAATTTCGTTCGACGCCTCGTTCAACAGTTTTGCCTCCACACCCCAGTAGAATGGTCCACAGAAGTGTGGTGACACCTGCAACAAAAAATCGG
>JBCCSJ010000417.1:0-4063 GCA_039200505.1 Planctomycetota bacterium
CAACATGAGCATCGCCATCGTCACTGGCTCGGCTGGCCTGATCGGCTCCGAAGCGTCCCGACATTTCGCCCGACAAGGCCTAACCGTCATTGGGATTGATAACGATCTTCGAAAAAAATTCTTCGGTAATGAAGCTTCAACTCTTTGGCAGCGCCGACAGCTCGAAAGCGAACTTGGGGATTCGTATCGCCATGTCGAAGGCGACATTCGAGATCAGATTTTGATCGGAAATATATTCTCCGAATTCGGTGAAGACATCGAACTGATTATTCATACCGCAGCACAACCAAGCCATGACTGGGCAGCAAGAGACCCTCAAATGGATTTCTCGGTCAATGCGAATGGTACGCTAAATCTTTTAGATGCGACGAGGAATCACTGCCCCAATGCCGTTTTCATTTTCACATCGACCAACAAAGTTTATGGCGACACACCGAACCGATTGCCATTGATTGAAACGGACACGCGGTGGGAAATAGATCCATCGCACCAATACAACAATGGGATCGATGAAACCATGTCGATTGACAGTTGTTTGCATAGTCTCTTTGGTGCCTCCAAAGTAGCCGCCGACATTCTGGTTCAAGAATACGGTCGATACTTTGACTTAAAGACGGCCAGTTTCCGAGGCGGCTGTTTGACTGGACCTAACCACAGCGGAACGCAACTTCATGGGTTTCTTGCCTATCTCATGAAGTGCACGATGACCGGCGTCCCATACCAGGTCTTCGGTTACCATGGCAAACAGGTGCGCGATAACATTCACAGCTACGATCTTATCCAAGCATTCGATCACTTTTTCCAGGATCCTCGTTGTGGCGAAGTCTATAACATTGGCGGCAGCCGATTCAGCCACTGCTCGATGCTGGAAGCGATTCAAATTTGCGAAGAGATTTCAGGCAGAAAACTGGAATATAGCTATGTCGATCAGAATCGAACTGGAGATCACATCTGGTATGTAAGCGACATCAGCAAATTCCAAAACCACTACCCTGATTGGTCGCTTACCAAAGATATCCGCACAATCCTTAATGAAATCTATCAGTTCAACGTGGAGCGTTGGCGGGAGCCAGCGATTCAATGATCAACAAAGGTGAGTTTAACCTTCTGGGAATAAATATTTCGGCCGTCGATTACGAAGCAGCCGTTTCAAAGATTGTCGATGCTGCAAAATCGGATCGACCTTTCGGTGTTTCAGCACTGGCTGTTCATGGAGTGATGACAGGAGTGATGGATGATAGCCATCGACATCGGCTCAATGATCTTGAAATGCTAGTCCCTGATGGCCAACCGGTCCGCTGGGCTCTCAACTTGGCTCATCGAACGAAACTTCGAGATCGGGTTTACGGTCCGAATCTTATGCTGAAAACCTGCCGGGCTGCGGAAGAGCAGGGGATCCCAATATTTCTATTTGGCGGCAAACAGGAACTGCTCGATTCGTTGACAGAAAGACTTCTAGAGCAGTTTCCTGACCTAAAAATCGCAGGTCGATGCCCTTCAAAATTTCGAACCCTCACGTTAGCAGAGAAACAGGAAACCATCCGCATGATTCGAGAAAGCGGAGCCAAAATAACGTTTGTGGGATTGGGTTGCCCGCGTCAGGAAGTCTGGACTTATGAATTCAAAGAACATCTCAAGATGCCAGTTCTGGCTGTAGGTGCTGCCTTCAATTTTCATGCAGGCAGACTTTCTCAGGCACCACCTTTTTTGCAAAACTTGGGGCTCGAGTGGCTTTATCGGCTGACGCGCGAGCCAACGAGGCTTTGGAAAAGGTACCTGTTGCTCAACCCATATTACGTGGGCCTGTTTTTACTTCAGTGGTTGCGACTGCGAAAATTCCGAACTGACTCTACCGTCGCCCCCGATGGCGAAATTCTGTACGGATAATTCCAACGTCAAGAATGTTGGTAAGGGGCGGTCGGACCACGACGATGCTTTTGGCCACTGTTGCGTTCGGCTAAGCCTTAGTCCTCATTCAGGCTCCTTCCCAGTCTTTCGGTACGCAAGTTGTATTCGATAGATTAAAGTCGTCAGCTTAAAATCTCGAAGCTCATCCGACAGGTTTACTCCGAAGTCTGCATGCTTAAACTGAAGGCCCAAGCATTCCAGCAGGAGACTTTGATGAAATTTCAGTTCGACACCCGAGTCCGTAAGCTCCGAAACCGTCTCAAGGGAATCGGCGTAGAAGCGGTGCTGATAACCAACCAAAAAAACGTCAGGTACCTGTGCGGGTTTTCAGGCAGCTCCGGGTATTTGATCGTTTCCAAATCGGAACTGATCTTATTAAGTGACACTCGATATGAAGAACAAATTGCAAGCGAGTGTCCTCAAGTCAAAGTCGATATTCGAGATACCCGTTCCACGTTAGTCGAGTCTGCCAAACGAGTCGCGAAAGCAATGAAACTGTCCTCCATCGGATTCGAGGCACAGGCGGTAAGCAAAGCTTTGTACGATCAACTTTCAGAGGACAATTCACCGTTGACATGGGTTGCTACTTCCGGGACCGTCGAAGAGATGCGGGCGATCAAAGACCGTCAAGAGCTGGCGATCATTCGACAGTCGATTCGAATCAACGAGCGGGCATTCGAAACAATCGTAAAGCAACTCACTTCAACTCAAACTGAGAAAAACATCGCTCATAATTTAGAGCATCAATTGCGTCATTTCGGCGGGACCCGCTGTGCTTTTGACCCGATTGTCGGGGTGGGTCCGCGAGCCGCACTGCCACACGGCCAACCATCTTCCATGCAAGTACAAGAGCATCCGATTTTACTGATCGATTGGGGGACCGAGTACGAAGGCTATTTGAGCGATCTGACTCGCATCGTGGTCACTGGAAAAATCAACGCCAAGTTTCGGAAGATGTACCAAACTGTTTTAAAGGCCCAAAAAGCTGCAATTGAAACAATGAAGCCTGGAATTGAACTGGCTGAAGTGGATCGGGCAGCAAGAGCAATCATCGAAAAAGCCGGTTATGGCAAACAATTCGGACATGGCTTAGGGCACAGTTTTGGCCTAGAGATTCACGAACAACCCTTTATGTCGCCTGTCGCTGAGGGGACTTTAAAGGCCGGCATGGTGATTACGGTAGAACCGGGAATCTACGTGCCTGGGTTTGCCGGAGTCCGGATCGAGGACGATGTTTTGGTGACGCGAAACGGATTTGAAATACTCAGCAATTTACCTAAAGAACTCGACGAATGTACCGTGGACCTTGTGGCCTGATCGAGGCTACAATAGGGCAGTTTACGCGGGCCATGTCAGGCTTTTTCGTTGTAGTTTATTCCCTTCCAACCCTAGTTTCGCAAAATACATCAGGACGGCTGATTGATGGCAAAAGATAAAAATGAATCGGTATTTGACGTAGACAAAATTCGTGAATTCATCGAGTTGATGGAACAACACGATTTAAGTGAAGTCGACCTTAAACAGGCGGAGCAGCGGATTCGTCTGCGACGTGGTGCCGACCCGGTCGCCGTTGCTGCTGCCCCCGTAGTCCCTGCCAGTGCCCCTGTTTCCGCCGCCCCACCTGCTGCCGCTCCTGCACCGACGGTCCAGGACGACGCCAACATCTGCTACATCGAAAGTCCTACCATCGGAACTTTCTATTCTAAACCCAAGCCAGACTCGCCTGATTTTGTCAAAGTTGGCGATGTCGTCTCGCCAGACACTGTCGTCTGCATCGTCGAGGCCATGAAAATGTTCAATGAGATTACGGCGGGCGTTTCCGGAAAAATCGTTGAAGTATTGGCTCAAAACGAGGATGCCGTGGACAATAACAAGCCTTTGTTCAAAGTCCAGAAGTCTTAATCCGACGGTTTGAAGTCGACTATCGAAATAAGTTTTATGTCGTCGTAACCCTGCAGGCACTTGCAGGACTACGCTCCAGATTCATTAAGTCTAGTGATATGTTCAATCGAATTCTAATTGCCAATCGAGGGGAAATCGCTCTTCGAATCATTCGCGCTTGCAAAGAGCTTGGTGTCGAATCTGTTGTCATCTTTAGCGAAGCTGACAGGGGTAGTCGGTACCTTGAGTTAGCCGATGAAGCATTTTGTGTCGG
>JBCCSJ010000418.1:0-4047 GCA_039200505.1 Planctomycetota bacterium
GCGTCCTCGCGGATATCCTGAATGGACCAGGCAAGACAGGTCTGGGCTAAAGACTCGATTGGTCTCAACACTGCTTTATCGAGCGTTGTCCATGCCCACACAAATAATAAAATCGTCAAAAGCGGAGGCAGGATGACAGCCATGCCGCGCAACGTCGCGATTCGCAGCGGCCGAAAGGATGCGTTGAACCAGCCGGAATCGTTTTGCGTGGTAGATTGTTGAGGATTGGTTTGGTCCGAATTCATCGATCAATCTACCTTTTGTTTTCGGTCGCACAACGGGAACTGTCGCACTTTTGGATTGGCCTTAATGGTCGCCAACGGCACGCGCAACCACACCGACATAAACTTGGCTTGCACCCGCTTTTAAAAGCTCTTTGGAGACCTCACTGGCCGTCGCACCTGAGGTTAGCACATCGTCAATCACTAATATTTTCTTTCCTTGAACTTTGGACAATTTCCGAACCCCGAAGGTTGCCCGGACATTCTTGTATCGTTCGTTTGCCGAGAGCGTCCCCTGTTTTTTTGCCAGCTTTAGGCTTTTTAAGCATGAGTTGCCGCAAGGGATTTCGAGTCGTTGACTGACGATTTGCCCCAAAATCTCAGCGGCGTGAAAACCCCGCTTCAGACGCGTCCACCAGTGAGTTGAAACCGGAACCACCAGGTCAAGTTCATCGCAAAACGAATATTCTTGCAGCCGAAAAGCTAAAAGGTTGGCTAATTGTATGGTCAGCGACTCATCCTTCAAATTTTTTGCCTTAAGCGTCAACGTTTGCAACAGGCCGGTGTAGTTGCCCAATGCAATCGCTCGTTCGAACGGGAAAACTCGGGTGTGGCAATGAGCACATCCATTGGGTAGCGGGCTGGCGGATGATAAAAAAGCCCCGCATTTGGAACAGTTTGGTTTGGCGAGATCGTTGGTTAACAGTCGCCAGCAACTTTGACACCAGTGATGGTCGAAGAGGCTCAGGGAATCGTTTTGTTCACTCCCAACCGCAGATTCATAATCCGTCGCATGAAACCCTACGCCGAGTGCCGTTTCGCATCCAAGGCACTGAGCTGGAAAAATCAGGCTTAGCAAATTTCCTGAGCTAATCTTCATGCTTCCGTTCACAAGTTTAATCTTCCAAGTGCAGAATCCTCCGCTCTTGGTCGGCTACCGCTGGATTACGATTGGCAAAGATCGCCAAACATTACTTCCGTCACGGTACACCGAAATCTGTCGACTCAACTATCGTGCCGACTCGCATTTGCAATGTCACAAAACACAGGCGAATCCCTATATCCCTATTCAGAGGTTTGTCTGATTGCACATCAGGCTTTCCGCCGTGGGCGATAGTGTCAAAACGTGGATGCACTGAATCGTTGAGGTGACATCTTTGAATCTAAACGATAGCCAGTCTTAGCTCTTATTATTACCGATGAATCAACACCGACAACTATCCCCGCAGAAACCTCACGGGAAAAATAAGCAATGATTACCAGAAATTTCAAGGCAGAACTGATGTCGGTCGATCGGAGCGAAATCTCTAAAATACACAAGGACTGGAATGGACTGACCTGCATTATTTTTGGCTGGGAATAAAAACGTGAAAATTGTGGATCGCTACGTTTTGGGTCTATTCTTCAGCACATTCTTGATCTGTTTTTCAAGTTTTGCTGGCCTGTTCGTCGTAGTCCATCTTTTTAGCAATCTCGATGAGTTATCTGCACTGGCCCAAAAAGAAGGCTGGTCTCAGATCATGACAGATTTTTATTTGCCTAGGGTGGCTGAGATTTTTGACAAAACCATTGCTATTTTGATTTTGGCATCCGCAATTTTTTCCGTTAACTTGTTAAATCGCCGGCGAGAGTTTACCGCATTGGAGTCTTCTGGAATTACCAAGTCGCGAATGCTACGCCCTATTTTTGTGTTTGCGATTTTGCTGATTGGTGTCAGCATTTTAAATCGGGAACTTTTGATTCCGGTTTACAAAAGTCAGCTAGTCCGAACCGCGCAAACCTGGGGCGACCATGGGAACGTCGACATGCGTGTTCAAGAGGATTTGAAAGCGGGTGTTATTGTTCGGGGTGACGAATTGATTTTGGATGACAAAAAAATTGCGTCACCCGATTTTCAATTGACTCTGTCAGAAGACAACATTTTAAAAGCGAGTTCGGAGTGGGCGATCCTGGAACCAGAATCTCCAAATCATCCGCCCGGTTTTCGGCTTTGCCAAGTTACCCAGCCCATCGGATTTGCAGAAATGGATTCAATACTTTCCGATTCAGGGCATCCTCGTTTGATGACTCCCAAAGATAATCCGAGTTGGCTTGGCAAACGACAACTTTTCATCGTGTGTGACTTTGAACTGGAACAAATGGCTTACGGTACCAAACTGGCCGACTACCTTTCGACACCGGAATTGGTTCGTGAAGTTCAAAAACCAAGAAAATGGTTTGGTAGAGATCACGAACTGATTGTGCATTGCCGTATGGTCCGTCCCCTGCTGGATTTCTGTTTATTGTGCCTGGGGTTACCCATGGTAATTGGAACGATACGAAACAATGTTTTCGTTTCGTTTGGGATCTGTTTTTGGATCGTCGCAATTTTTCAATTTTCGCAGATGGCATGCGGATTTCTCGGAAGTTCCGGCATGCTCACTCCGGCCGCGTTGGCGGCATGGTTACCCTTGATTGTGTTTGCTCCGTTGGCATTTGTTGTCATGGGTAAATTGAAACGATAAAGGTTTTCACGCAGTTGTTTGAATATGTTGCCATTCGAATAGCCGTTGGGCTACCGGAAGCCAGCGACGAAAAATCTCTTCAGCCCCTTTCTGAAAACCCCATTCTTGAGGTGCCGGGCTATCGGCCGTAGTCATCTGGATATCGGTTACTGCACCAACGGTGGTCCCAAACATTTGTATCGGACCTGCGATTTGAAACTGAGTCATTTGTCCAAGTTCCATGTCAACATCCATGCTCTGTTCCGAGTGTCGAAACGGGCCTTCATCACAAATTACAACGTTTTCTTTGAATGCTTTGGATACGAGTCCTGATGAAAGATCCTGGCTGATTTTGCCTTCGACCTCAGTTCCGCGGATCCCAACATTGACAGCGATCGTTAATTTTTCCTCGCCGGGAGGTCGGACCCAAAGTGCTGCTGCATTGGCACCGAGATGTTTGGCGAGGTCTCTCATGGAATCCCGGATGACTGGGTCAGCCAACTCTTGAAATCGTTGGACAGATGGGTTGTTCAAGATATCTGCGATTTGGGTTTGGAATTTTGTGGAATACATTCGGCTTTTTCCTCTACATTTGATGCTGTGCGTCGATTGCGATTTTAGCTAACTTGGCGGCGGTGGGCCTATAGCTTTGTCGCACCTAAATTTTGAGGTTCAGCAAATTTTTGCGTACGAAAATTCGCCGCGGGGGCTGGCTTGTGGTGTCCCGCTCGGCAAGCGGGACGTACCGTTTGTATGAGTCCAACGTGAAAAAACTCAATGCTGTCCTGCAACCTGCCTGCTGAATTTCATTCTAGCTTGGTTCTAAATTCAAAAGCGGTTGAATTTGTTCGAACAGTTCCGGAGTCGCTGTGCAGCAAAATTTGGGGCGGATTAATTTTGGGCGGCGGCCGTCGAATCCTCTCAGCGTTGCTCCAGCTTCGACCGCGATCAACCAGCCAGCAGCTACATCCCATTGCGAAAGCTGAGAAGCCCAATAACCATCCGTTCGCCCACAAGCCACGTAGCACAGGTTGAGGGCTGCCGAACCAAGTCGCCGGATACTTCCAACCTTTTGTAACATATTAAGAAATCGATGAGCATCAGGTGCGTCTCGATGCACACCTCTGGCGAAACTAAATACGAATAGGGATTTTCGTAGCTCGACCTGCTGACTCACCGAGATTGATGAACCATTCAAAGTCGCTCCACCTCCCAAGTAGGCCGAATAGCACTCGTCGAGTAAAGGGTCCAAAACCGCACCAGCAATCAATTCGCCTCGGTAAGCTAACCCGATAGACACCGAAAACGAACGAAGTTGGTGAACGAAATTGGTTGTTCCATCC
>JBCCSJ010000419.1:0-3988 GCA_039200505.1 Planctomycetota bacterium
ATGCAATGATCGTCGGAGCTCGATTCGCAAAACAATTCAAAAAATGTGGGTAAACCTAAGCACTAATGCACATTTGCAGAAAACGAGTTTCAACCGTTTGAAGGGATTCAAATGATTCCGCTCGAAGGTGATCGACCAAGTTTTGGAGTCACATGTTCAAGCTTGTCATTGCTCGGAGATTTTAATTGGCAGCCGGTTGAAGGGGCCAAAGCCGGGACCACAAACGGAGGCTAACATCCGAACCTCTAAATAGAAGGCTCGATCCAGCCCCTTTGAAGTTGGCAACCGACCTGAGATCGCTGTTGACAGGTATTGCTATCTTTGCCACGTCGTCAGCGATCCTCTTAAACAAACGGGTTCTTAAATTCACTTTGATAGGGACACTAAAAATTTCTGGGCTGCAGCCGTGATTTTATCCTTGGGTTTGCCGAACCATTGATTGATTTGACTATGCGTGCGATCGCTGCCGTCGGCTATCGTTGCTGAAACTCCAATCGATCTTAATTTTTCGGCAAAAACGTTGGCGACGCGGGCTCGTTCTGGATTCTTTCGATGTTCCGACATCCCCCCGGAATAGGCAATCAGGAACGGCGGAATTTGTTTCCCTGATTGAACATGATTGATCGGCGAAGCTGATTTCTGAAGCGTTAAATCTTTACCAAACACATTGACGTAAACTCCCGAGGATGTCTTGGCCACTCGTTCCACGACATCGTACGCCTGGGTATCCAGAGAAATTACTCCTTTGATGATATTCAACTTTTGTTGATATTTTTCAAGATGTCGATGATCGGTTGCAACCAACGAAACGAGATGTGCCCCGGCGGAGTGTCCCATCAGGTAGATTTGTTTCGGATCAATTCCAAACTCTTCAGCGTTCTTGGCAACATGAGCGATGCATGCCGCTACATCCTGTACGTTGTTAGGATGTTTCCCTTGTGGGACAAAACGATAGTTTGTACTGACAAATGCCCACCCAAGTTGGCAAAAGAATTCAGCTTTATTTCCGACGCGGCTTTTGTCACCGATTCGCCATCCTCCTCCGTGAACGTAAATCATGACGGGACGTGGTTTTTTACGATCAGCTCTTGGTGCCTTGGGGACATATAAATCGAATTGATTTCGATCGTGATCTTGGTAGGGAATATCTCGAGTGATCGAGTAGGACGATTCCGATTCGCCGCGGGCAGCGAATTCCTTCAACTCTGTTTGGGTGATGAACCCATCTTGGTCGAGGTCGAGTCTTGCAAAGAGCGTCTTCCGGGTAAGCTCATCCGGCGAAACTTTACCATCTTGGTTCCGATCAAGTTCATCAAATCGAGATTCCCAACGACGGGTATCCTGAGCCTCCGCGAGTTGTATCAGAAGTAGAGAGAGGCAACACGCCAACAGACAGAAAACGGATCGGGTCATAAGGCACCGTTATGTGATGAAAGAATAGAGAAATAGGAAAATCTTCGGCTTAACACATTCTGAACTACGTGATTCATTAGTTGATAAGGAACCAAATTCCCCTGGCCAAAAGGGTCGTTTTTCTGATGTTTCAGCCGTCGATTTGATTCTTTTTTCCCGCCAGAAAGTAATGAAATTGAAAATTTTTTTAATTGACTGAGAAAACCTAAGGGCTTGTTCGCCATAGAGGTAGAAACGGGGACGACCCGTGAAAAACTTTAACCACAATTACGGTGAAACAATGAAAAAATTGACAATGGTAGTGGGCAGTTCGTTTTTGGGATTAATTTTCATCTTCTTTCTTGCTGGCAGGCCAATTTCTGACCTGCTTGGTTACTTTCAAGCGGGGGCATCCACTACGGTAAAATCGATTGAAAATGAAATTCCTGACACCATCCACGATGAGAAAACGCAGGCCGAACTTGCAGCCGCTAGAAATCAGTTGGTCGATCGACAAGTCCAGCTTAACCTTTCGCAAAACCAGCTAAAAAGCTTGCAACACGAGATCTCAGAACTAGTTTCTACGATCGATGAACGTGGTCAAGTGCTGGCAAAGGCCTACCCGGTCCTTCAAAACGCTGTTGATGGAAAGGAATCGAACATCACCTTCGTTTCGACCCATTTCTCACTGGATGAGTTTCAACATGAAGTGGACGACTTGTTATCAACGCAAGAACGAGATGAAAACGCGTTGCGAATCAAACAGGCCGGTTTCGAACGTTTGAAGAAGAGTGTTGCCGATGGAGAAGCTGCATTAGCGGCAATGAAGGCGGAGGTCCTTGAGATTGAACAAGAATTCGCCATCCTTAAGACGCGTCGAGACCAGGCTCGAATGGAGTCAGACACACTCGACCTAGTCGATGGTGCGATGTCGACCGGACAATCTTCGACCGCAAGCATTGGCAAAAGCATCAATCGCTTGGAAGGCCAAGTTGAAAACCTTGAAGCTCGTAATGCTGCTCGTCGAGATGTGGCATCCGTGGAAAATCGGACCAAAACAAGCCGTCTGACGAAAACTTTCAATCGCTTGGAGGCTTTAAAACGGTATGCAAGCGAAGCCGAATCCAAAACGGATCCCTCTCTGACTGAAAATGTACCAACTCAGTCTGAGGAGGTGGATTCGAAAGAGATTGAGAAAACTCCCTACGATGCAAAAGAAGTTGTGATTCGTATCACTGGGGAAGAGATAGATCCTGTGAACGAAAAATAGGTAGTAATGCAATTGGGTCCCAAGATCTCCGCTCTATTGGAGGGCGGAGATCAAACTCTAAATGCGTTAGCGTTGGTTGAAAGCGGTAGGTAGAAGCCGTTCAGTTTAGTCGGGCCACCGCAAATTTGTTCTATTGGAAATTCCGCATAAAATTTAACTAGTAAGCAGGATGTTACATTCCGCTCAAGCCAAGGTTGAGTTCAAGCAAGAAGTTGAAGCTATGTCCGAATCCCAAGACGTACAGAAATTCACCGAAACGCTCAAGCGGCAAAGGGCTTTGTCAGTTCAATTGGAGAGTTTGACCGGCAATGCAAGAAAGACTGCTCAGGATGAGATAAAAGAACTTCGACGGGTCTGTTTGCAGTTAGTCGAGAAACACTTTCATGAATGTATTTCCCAAAAGGTTGCCCAGAAATTTCCCCAAAAGGTACTTCAAGGCCAGCATACCCCTATTAAAAAACGGGAATTGGGTGTGGTAGCCCAGTTTACCGAGTTGCTCAACGACTTCTTCGTTGAAGTACTTGGGAAGGATGATTCAGTATGGTGGAAACTTGAAACGCCTATCGAGCTGCGAAATTATGCCACCAGAGCGTTGATCAATCGCGCAATATCAAAAATTCGCCGGCAAGAGAAATTTATCCCTGTCGGTGACGACAAAGTCACAGAAATGTTTCACGCACAAGTGGCTCAAGAAATCTGTTCTCGTTTCAGGTCGAATGATATCAACCCTGAGAAAGCACTCGAATTGATCCAACGATGGGATGAGGGTGATGATGAACTTTTCAGAAAGTACGCGCTTGTCTTGCGGCTGACCTTTGTTGCAGCCATGAAAGACCACCAAATAGAAAATGATCTCAAAAATACGTTCGACCTGAGGGACGTACCATTACCACTACCATTAAAAGAAGTTGCCAAACGAGTTGGCGCCCCGCTCTCCACAGTCGGGAGATGGAAATTGCTGGCTCTCCAGGAACTAAGAAAACAATTGGCTTCTCAAGAAGCCTAAGGAACTTAAATGAGCCTATTCGACAATACAATACTTGCACCCTCCAGCGTTTGGGCCTGCACCAGCGTTAAAATCGAAGAACTTGGTCTGGAAATGCTGCGTGACCCCAAAGAAGGGGCAACAGGTTTCGTTTTAAAGGCGAATGTAAAGGAAACCGACCGCGTGGTTGCAGTCAAAGTCGTTAAGAATCCGGATGGAAGCTTTAAAAAAAGTAATGGCGAAGTCCTGCCATTGATGAATTACTTTCGTAATGAACGGGCAATGTTGTGTAAGTTGCAGGATTGCGACGTCGTTCCCAGGTATCACTTTAGTGTCGAACC
>JBCCSJ010000420.1:0-3938 GCA_039200505.1 Planctomycetota bacterium
ATATGAATCGGACCGATGCAGTGCCCGCTCCATATTCCTGAATTCCTTTCACTCCTGCTTCAATGACTTCAGGATGGTCTGCCAATCCAAGGTAATTGTTGGCACATAAAACGAGTACTTCGCCCTTCCCTTCGATTTCGACCAGTGGCCGCATTGGCGTGGTGATATTGTAAAACGGTTTGAGTTGACCCGAATTGGTCCAATCGGAAAGAAAGTCCCGGCATCGAGAATCAAAAGTTTGGTTAGGCATCGATCACCCTGTAGATTTTATTTGGATTGAGTCGGAATGACTCGTTTGCAAATGAATTTAACGTCTTCGGCTTGGTCGCCTTCGCCGATCCGAACCGTGATGTGCATTTCGTTTTTACTTATTTTGTTAAACCGCAGGCCGTCAAATTTTGCTTCTGTTTCGCTGATTGAAACCAGTGGGAACTCAACGGATTCATCTTTTTCTTCCCATCCCACTAATTGGTCGTCGAAGTGTTTAAGGCGAACGATCAACGATTCTTCTTTAGGTACGATTGTCAGCAATTCATAGAATGCGATTTTGTCGTCTTTGATGAATTTGAACATCCCCATCATCGCTCCAAAGGAAGGCGGACTCCAGGTTTCTTCAAATTTGCCTCCCATGGCAGTCCCTGACCAGTTCCCAGCAATCCATTGAACTTGATCGATTCTCGCAGCCGGAGATTTTGTTTCTCCAGTTTCTTGAGCTACTCCAGAAGCGGTTAAACAAACCGTCGAAAGCAAAAAACAGATGGTGGCTTTGATCATGGAGACTCTCCGAAAATAGGTAATTAATTGAGAATATTTTATCCCAGTCATTTTCGTAGGCGTACCTTATTTTTGAAGTGCCAGACTGTCAACTCTGACCGATTCCAAGTTTGGCAAGCAAAGCGATCCCCGATTTTTTCTTCAAGAATCATTAAACGGAATCAAAAAAGGATATCTGCATCCGCAGACATCCTGATGGGGTGCCCTCATTGTTGGTGCCCTCATTGTTACCGTATCCTGCTGGCTCAAAATTGGCTTCAATTTGCGATTGGAATCTAGCGATCTTCACGCAGTGGGGCCGTTTTCAATACTGCCAATGTAGAAACCAAAAAGACTAGCCTACAGCAAAAATTCAATCTTCAACGTGAGTTTCAAGGAATCGGGCAAGCTGGTGGAAATCGGATCCGGTTTCGATATAACGGACGACGGTTACTAGAGTTTCGGGATCGACCAGGTTTTCAAATGGCTCGTAATGTAGATCCAGTTGGCCGGTAATGCTCACCATCACTCCATTCAATTTCTTTTCGGCAAGAGCTCGGAAGGCGCCCACACCAAGTTGGCTTCCTAGCATCGCATCGAAGGCGTGAGGTTTCGCACAGCGGGATTCGTATCCAAGTTGGATCCCTTTTACTAACCGGACACCGCCTGTCATTTCGGTGTATTTCTCTTTCACCGCCTTAGACAGAACGCGATACAAGCTAACGTCCGAGATATTGATGTGGCCATGATCGTCTCGGCTGATTCCATCGACGTAGCTGAATGGTAGGTATTCTGCGAGACCTTCGGCAACAACGATCGTCCCGTATTCCTTGCCTTCTGCTTCCCGGGCGATCATGGTTTTTACGATACGCTCACAAACGCGGTCCATATCCATCGATTTTCGCGTCTTCGTTTCGCCGGACTCATTCGTGAATTCTTCATCGACTAAAAATCCAGCTTGAACGTCTTCGACGCTGATAACAAGGCTGGCTTCGCCTGCGATCGCTGCCCCGTAAGAAAGCCATCCAGCGCTGCGTCCCATTGTTTCGCAAAGGAAATAAGACTTTGTTGCTTCGGAATCGTACATCAAGTTTCTAATCTCAGTGGCCAGGAAATCGACCGCAGTAAAAAATCCGAATGTAAAATCGATTCCGTGGTAATCATTGTCGATCGTTTTTGGGAGATGAACCACTGGAATCACTTTTTGAGCGCCCGATTTTTCCTGATACATCTTGAACTTGTTAGCAGTCTTTAGCGTGTCATCACCTCCAATCGAAATCAATGCATCGATACCGATCGACTGAAGCGCATTGACTACGCGATTCATGGGGGCTGACTTTTCAGAATCTTCAAGGTCGGCTGGGCAAGTGATCATTTTCCCGGGGTTGGACCGTGCCGTTCCTATAATGATCCCCGACTGGTTACGAGTTCTTTTCAAGACTTTTGGCGTCAGCATCATATAGTCTTGATCTTCCACCAGCGATTTCGAAGGATCAAAATCAGTTAAAGAAGAGTAACCATGTTTGATTCCCACGACTTCGACGCCGGCCCCTAAAAATGCGGTTGCTGCTGCCGAAATGACGGCGTTGGCTGAAGGCGCTGGGCCTCCGGCAAACAGGATAGCAATTCGTTTGAAAGAATGATCTGGTCGCGTGGGGGGGGCAAGCGTATTGGTCACTGGTTCGTTCTCTTTTTGGAATAATTCAAATTAACGGCAACGAGTTTATTCCAAAGACTGCCGATTGAATATGGCCAATCCGATGGACTTAAGCGGAGGGCAGAACGATGCGAATGGGCAAAATCAAATCCCTTTACTTGCCGTTAAAGGCAGTGTGTGATCCAAACCGACGAAATCACAAAATGAGGAACTCGAGGGGGCCGTCTAATTAACGAGGATGACGTTGGCACCTTCAAGAAGAAAGTCCTTACTTCCTTTTAATCAACGATATCGACTCAAAGGTAGATGTTGAATTCTATTTTTTACTCCGCCGCGAAGAATTGAAAACCGAGGCGGAATAGAGATGGATTAGAGAATTCTTTCGACCCATTTGGTGTCGATTTTCCCTTCGATAAAGTCAGAATGAAGCAGCACTTTCTTTTGAAATTCAGCAGTCGTTTTGATTCCCTTGATTCGCAACTCATCAAGAGATCGTACCATCGTGGCGATTGCCTGTTCACGGGTCGGTTGGTGAACGATCAACTTGCCCACCATCGAATCGTAATAGGGCGGAACTTGATATCCAGCGTGTACGTGGGTGTCGAAGCGAACGCCCAATCCACCCGGTATGCAGATCGATTCAATGGTCCCTGGGCAAGGAGCAAAATTGCGTTCAGGATCTTCCGCGTTGATGCGGCATTCGATCGAAGCTCCGTTACAGGTAATGTCGTCTTGGGTAAAGGAAAGTTTTTCGCCAGAAGCCACCTTGAGTTGCTGTTGAATCAAGTCAACTCCGGTCACCATTTCGGTTACTGGGTGTTCAACTTGAATTCGGGCGTTGACTTCAATGAAATAGAAGTTGTTATCTTTGTCTACGATGAATTCGACGGTTGCCGCGTTGTAATAGTCGGCGTTCTGAATCATTCGAACAGCGGCCGAGCAGATTTCGGTTCGGACATTCGGAGGCAGCGTAGAACTGGGGCTTTCTTCGATCAATTTTTGGTGCCGTCTTTGGGTCGAGCAATCTCTTTCCCAAAGGTGAACCACATTTCCATGGGTGTCGGCGATCACCTGAACTTCGACGTGCCGTGGTTTGAGCACAAATTTTTCGAGGTAAACTCCTGCATTGCCGAACGCCGCTTTGGCTTCAATGGCAGCCTGCTCAATGGCGATTTTCAAATCGGATTCGTTTTCGGCAACCCGCATTCCTTTGCCGCCTCCGCCAGCGGTCGCTTTCACGAGAACCGGGTAACCGATCTCGTTGGCGGTTTTGATCGCTTCGGATTCATTTTCGATCAGACCCGCGCTACCTGGAACGACGGGAACTTCGGCTATTCGTGCCAATGCTCGGGCTTCGTTTTTGTCGCCCAACATCTGCATTGCTTTTGGGGTCGGGCCGATAAAATTGATGTTGGAATCTCGGCAAACTTCGTTGAAATGTGCGTTTTCGGCAAGAAATCCGTAGCCAGGATGGATGGCTTCGCAGTCGGCCAATTCTGCCGCACTGATGATTTGGTCAATCCTTAAA
>JBCCSJ010000421.1:0-3879 GCA_039200505.1 Planctomycetota bacterium
CCCGCTCCCACATCGAGTACTACGTGGTCGGGTTTGATTTCAGATAAAATTTCCTGTCTAAAAATCTTGTCATCCCAACGATCTTTGGTGTGAGCGTAAAACAGATGGTCTAATTTTTTTACGATCGCCTTGTTCATCGTTTAACCCATTTTCTTTCCACAGCTCCGTTATCTCTTAGCGCTCAGCTTTCTTGATTTGCATGGCTTAAGGTGTAGATCTTCATTTAAATCCATCCGACACCCTACGTTGTTAACCCTTCTTACTTTAATAATCTTATTGAGTTCAACAGCGTTCAGTGCCAAGGTTTTTCAACGACCACATTTTTGCATCCATGGATGTTGTATCGTCTCAAATAGGCTCCGACGATTGTCGTCTGGCGAAGAACGACGCAATCTTGCCATGAGCCCACGAACTGTCGGGGCGGCCAATGAATGTCTGGAGCGCAGAGTTGCAAACGATAATGATTTCCGTGGCGTCCCGACCGAAGCAGATTTTTTCAAAACACCAAGGCGAGAAGATAAAGGATCAGACTTCGCCTAACCGTTAAACTTCCAGCAGCTACCAAAGCCGGAATAACTAGAACGACAGGTAAAAGACTGTCCCTTTTGGACCGTAAATTCGGAACACCCGATACCAGCGAAATAACGGTACGCGGAGAAAGACAGGACCCAATTCTCCGGGCCGCACATTCGCTGGAGCACGGCCATGAGATTTTACAGGTTACTCCCCGCCTTTTTATGGGCGGTACTTTTCGCCACCCCGCAGATCTGGGGTCAACTCGACACGAGCCGCTATCATTGGCGTGCAGAAGAACCTGCCCAAGTGGCAAAACCAGTCGCCAAAATCAAACCAGTGGACAGAGGTCCCAGCATCACGATTAAATCAAGTTCGGTTGAGACAAATCTCGATCCATCCAACAATCAACCTAGGGTGACTCAATCCACTAGCAATACGAATCGTAATCCAATCACGAGAGTTGCCCGAAAATGGAACGACCGTTTGATGGACCGTCTTCCTCGCGTGGGCGAGCGACTTTTTGATCAAGAACTATCCGATCAACAGCCTTCTGTTTCGGATATGGTCGACCTAAACGCTACCAGCCCCGACGATTTATCCAGTTTGGCGGATCAAAGTCAATCTCAGCAACCATCGGCTTCTGATTACCGATTTGATCAACTGACCGCCGGACCTGATCCTGGCTTAAACAGCGAACTTAGCGGTCCCACGAACGAGCCACCGCTAACGGTCCAAACACCTCCCAATGTTGCCGATGATTGCGATCAAGGGCGTTGCAACCTCGGATGTGAAAAAAAGCTGTTCGGACAGACCCGTAACGGATTTGAAATGGGAGGTTGGTTCAGTCTTGGATATCACAATCGGGATAACATATTGCTGAATGATCGACGGGGTAATATCGACGTCCATCAACTGTGGCTGTATGGTGAAAAAGCAGCGTGTCGAGATTCCTGCGACTGGTCGATCGGTTACCGAGCCGATCTAGTCTACGGCCTTGACGGCCCTGATTTTCAAGCCTTTGGAAACGCTCCTACGGGTGCTCCTTCGGGCTGGGACAACCGTTGGGATTTTGGATCCCATGGGTGGGCATTACCTCAACTTTATCTTCAATTTGCCAACTATGACTGGGACGTCAAACTTGGAAAATTCATCTCGCCGTTTGGATTCGAAACGCTTGGGGCTCCCAACAACTTTTTTTACAGCCGTAGCTTTACGTCGTTCAACACCGAACCGTTCACGTTGACAGGGATCCTGGGCGAGCGGCAAGTTTTCGAAAACCAGAGCATCTTGGTGGGTGCAACCCTGGGTTGGGATACAGGATTTGAGAACAACTCCGGCGGCAATTTGATCGTGGGAACGCGATTTCAACCTAATGCCAAAACCGATCTTTCGATAACTTCGTCTTACGGGGATACTGGTTTTCGGGGCACTGGTCGATTGACGTCAGCGGTAGGCCAGTTCCAGTTGACTGATTCGGTATCCTACGTCATCCAGGGCGATTTGTTGAATGTGGGTAACGTCAACGACTTGGGGTTGGTTCAATATTTATTCCGCGAAGTGAATCCTTGTTTGTCGCTAGGCGCTCGATTGGAATGGTGGAAGAGCAATCAATTCCTTCCAAGCACTTCTTCGACTTATAACTTTACCGTTGGTGCAAACTACCGACAGTCTGCCAACCTCACGATTCGACCAGAACTTCGATTTGACTGGGGAGCTTCCGCAATAACACCTGGGGATCCGATTTTCGGAATCGACGCTGTGATGACGTTTTAATCGCGAGGTTGGTCATTTGTCAGGATTGAATTTTGAATTTGAGAATGAAACTTCGTGCTTCTTAATTTCTCTGCCGACTACGTTGATCCGAATTCGGCACCAAGGGTTTAAAGCGGCGGCCTGGATACTTAATCTGTTTGCCTGACCAGCCTCGCTGTTAAGCACTTACCGTTTTATATTCAGGTTTATCGTGGCAAATCGGTGAATCAGATGTATCATCAGCGGTACATCGACCACCGGAGTGCTGATGATGAATTCAATCCAAGCCAATCTTTTTGGCTCCGAACTTTTCCGAATTGGATATTTCAATTGGATTTTAGTTGCCTGCTACATTTTATTGGTGGGGATCTTCCTGTTCGGTATTCTCCGTCCCAGAAAAAATAGCGAGTGGAAATCGGCGGGAATGGCTCAGGCTTGGGTCATCGCACTTTATGCCGAAATGTACGGCGTTCCACTAACAGCTTATCTTGTGATGGGATGGCTGGGACACACCCAATCGGATGCCGAAGTTCACATGAATGGGCATTTGTGGCCAGTGCTATTCGGACTGGATGGTTTGGCACTCAAGCAGGCTCAATTAATCACCACCATTTTGGGTCAGGCGATGGTTGGCATCGGTGCCATCATTGCGATGATCGGCTGGCGGCAAATCTACCAAGCGGTTGCAGAAAAGCGAATGGCCGAAACCGGTCTTTATCGTTACGTACGGCATCCGCAATACACTGGCTTTTTTCTGTTCCTTTTCGGAAGCGTTTTGAATTGGCCAACACTACCAACGCTTTTACTGCTTCCTGTAATTTGTTGGGTTTACTTTCGCCTGGCAAAAATGGAGGAAGCAGATGCACTGGCAACTTTCGGCGACAAATACAAACAATACATGGCGCGAACCGGGCGTTTCTTACCATCGTTTGCGAAAAACTGAGCGCCCAAAGTAAAGCACCAACTTAATGGCCGCTGGGCGTGTACAGACACTTCTGGGAGGTGAAGAAAGTACCATTCGGTTATTTCAAAGCGGCTAAAAAACTTTTGAGATTGCGCGTTCGAAATTCGATCTCTAAAGCACCGAGATCGTTCCGAATTGGATTGTCCTCAGTAGCTTTCGCACAGGGTCCCGCTCGGCAAGCGGGACGTACTCAATTGCAAGCGGGACATACTCACCGCAAGCGGGACGTACTCACCACAAGCGGGACATACTCAATCGAGAACCGTTGTTATCGTCCAGCGGCAAAATTGTCGTCCGCCGACAACCGCCATGCAAAGTCTAGCCGACTTGCAGTAGCCAGTACGCGTTTGGGCATCAGCGATCCATCGGTTAAACTGCCAAATATTCCATTGGTCTAACTTTTGATGGTTTTCAATGAAACTCATCATCGCCATCATTCAACCACACCACCTCGAATCGGTCAAAACCGCCCTCAGCCACGTGGAAGTCTTTCGTATGACTATCATGGATTGTCAAGGTTTTGGTCGGCAGGGAAGTGAGCCTGAGTTATACGGTGCCACCACCCTTCATAAAAATGCCGACACGCTAACGGCAAGCCTTCGACGCAAAATTCAGCTTCAAATCGCGGTCAACGAGGAATTTGTCGA
>JBCCSJ010000422.1:0-3845 GCA_039200505.1 Planctomycetota bacterium
ACCGCCGACGTCGATCGCCGGGCAAGATAAGCACCAACAATCCCGGACAGGATTACTAAACCAATTGAAACGGCCCAGCCGGTGTAGCTGGACATCACCATCAACAGAATCAAATCTGCCAAGGGCACTAAAATAAAAATTAAAATCAAACGGCCTAGCAATTCTGCCTCCTCCGCCCATCGATAGCGTTTATCCGTGAACGAAAATAATTGAATCCAACCATGGCTAACGCCAAAACGGCTCATAACCTAAATCAAACCGTGGCTAACGCCAAAACGGCTGGTAACTTTACGACCCATCAGCCGCTGGCCGTTAGGCCAGGTTCCTCATCACATCGCAGCCCATCAGCATCTGCCATTCGGGCCAGGTTCCTCATAACTTGAATCAAACCGTGGCTAACGCCAAAACGGCTCATAGCTCAAATCAAACCATGGCTAACTAACGCCAAAGCGGCTCGTAACTTTACGACCCATCAGCCGCTGGTCGTTAGGCCCGGTTTCTGATTTATTGGTAAACGATTTCAGCAACAAAATCACAACCCAGCAGTCTATTCGTTGAATCCAGCCCTTTATCGGACAGCTTTAACGACGTTGGTGTCATGATTCATTGTGTGAATCCAGTTTCACAAATCTCGGCCTTCACATTGATTCTAACCGATAAAAAACGCTCTGACTCAACAAACCAACGTTCAAACCCGGGCGGTTCTTCAAGCTTTTGCGAACTTACACGAATATAAATTACTGTGGCCAGCAACAAAAAAAGCCAGCCGAGTCCACAACGGTTCTCGACTGGCTTTTTTTTTTCAAAAAGTAAACGATTAAAAGTCTTTTCGCATCTCGCGATAAAGACCTGGTTCGTCAATACCGTCACCGTCCCAGTCACCTACGACTGGTTTATCGAGTGCATCTCCCATTTCAAAGGTCTTATCGGTTGCATCGAGTTCACGGTTCCCGTTGGAATCAATGATCCAAGTACCGGCGCGGTAGACAGCGATTTCTTCGATGCCGTCACCGTCAAAATCCCCTACCAATGGGATGTCACCTTCCTGGCCAAAAGAAGCCGACAGATCATCGTAATCGAATCGCCCATCGCCGTTGACGTCCAATTCCCAATAGCCGCGATCAAACGTTCCGATTGATCGGATTCCGTTTCCGTTCCAATCGCCGGCCACTGGCGTCTTATCACCACGATCCATTCCAAATACATGGTCGACAACGTCGGCCCTCTGTTTCCCGTAACTGGTCAATTTCAAAGTGCGAGCCCCGTTGGTCGCTTCTGTAACAACCGGAGGAACATTTTTTGGATTGGTGTACGGATCGTTCTCAGGATTGGGTAAACCGGGTTCCCGATCGATTGCATTCGGGTCTCGTTCCCACATCGGTCCGTAAATCCCGATGTCATCTTTTCCATCCCCATCCCAATCGCCAACGATAGGTCGATCTTCGAAATCACCCAGACGTGCCATCAAGTCCCCATCATCCCATTTTCCGTTGCGATTGATATCGATCAGCCAATAGCCATCCTTAAATACGGCAACCTCATCGATTCCATCTCCGTCGAAGTCACCGGCCAAAGGAGTTCCGTCGAACATTCCAAAACGGAGCGTATTGTTCGTCTTTCGAATTTCAAGGTCGTCAGTGGTTTCAGTAAAACTCCAAATCGCATCTTCCATTTCAAATCGAGACCAGTCGGTGTCGGCAATGAAACTGGCTTGTGACCAAACATTTTCTTCCGCCATTTCGCTGCTGGCTCGCGGGTTGCCGCCGTTGACGACACTCAAGTGCCAAGAGTACGGCATAAAGGGTGTTGCTTGTGTTTGAAAAGCAGCACCCCGGGAAGTTCCGATGAGCTGGGTGAAGCTGGATGGTTGGGAACCAGCCAATCCACCGATCCCGGTCAAACCAACGCCCGGAGGGGTCGGATTCGATGGTGTCGGAGGTGTTGGCGGAATTGGTGGTGGCAAAATCGGAGGTTCAGGAGGCGTCACCGATGTGACTGTAACTTCACTGAAGTTGTTGGCCAGTGACACTCCGCCCGACTGCACTTGAATTCCCACAATCGAATCTTGAATTTGCGTTGCTGAAAACGTGCTGATCACCGATTGAGGAGCGACCTGAGCTTCTTGAGGACTATTGAATGCAAATCCAGTTGTCGTCCCTTCGGTATCATTGGAATCAAAAAATCCATCAGGCTGGTCTTGCAAGACAATGTAGTTCCCAGGCTGTAATCCGCGGAACCAGTATTGCCCGTCACTTGCTGTGTCGACCCAAACAGAAGCATTGGGGTCGTCCGTGTTCATATGAGCATACTCGGATGCGTCGACTTCACCCAAAGTGACCGGTCGTGGTTGCAAGTTATTCTGCGGATCAATGAACCAATACAGGTTCATGCGTACCCCAGCAAGAGGTGTATCGACGCCTTCTTGGTAAATCCCATCGCGAAGGTCGCGATAATTGTCAGGTAAAACCCCTTCCTCATTTTCAAATGCGGGTCCATCTTCCCAGACTCGGCCATTGATTTGAGCGGTCAATAATTCACCAAAATCATATCTCTGGCCGACATCGCCACTTCCAAGTTTCACACAAAATTCGTCGTTGGCTTCGATTTGCCCAGCGACCAATCCGCTAACGGTTCCAAGGGCCTCTTGTCCATCCAGGTAACCGCCCGGTTGAATCTCTCGAATCAAATATTCTCCGGGAGCCAAATCGGTAAATTTGTATTCTCCATTCGCGTCGGTTACCGTTTCTGAAACAAGATTACCCTGTTTGTCGAACAATTGTATGTTAACGTCGGCGACCCGATCTTCGCCTGGGTCAAGTACGCCGTCGTTGTTCGCATCATGCCAGACAGTTCCTGACAACTCAGCGGGCCTAAGTTCACCAAAATCGTAGTTGGTTCCTCGTTCGCCATTGCCCAGCTTGACACAAAATTCGTCATTGGCGGTTACTTCTCCAGACGATAGTCCGTTGACTCGTCCCAAGGACTCCTGACCATCTATGAATCCATCTGGTTGAAATTCTTTTACGAGGTATTCACCAGGAGCCAAATTCGTGAACTCATACTCGCCATTGGCATCGGTTCGAGTTTCTTGAATCAGATTACCCTGCTTGTCAAGCAACTGGATCACAACATTTCCGATCCGTTCTTCGCCCGATTCAAGCACCCCATTATCATTGACATCGTGCCACACGGTCCCCGAAAGTTCTGCTGGTCGTAGTTCGCCAAAATCGTAATTAGTACCGACTTGACCATAGCCCAGTTTGACACAGAATTCATCGTTGGCTGTGATTTGACCGGCACTTTCTCCATCAACTAGCCCTAGTGACTCTTGGCCGTCAATAAACCCATTTGGTTGAAGTTCTTTGACCAAGTATTCTCCGGCAACCAGATTCTTAAACTCGTATTCCCCATCCGCGTCGGTCCGAGTTTCCTGAATCAAATTTCCTTGCTTGTCAAACAGTTGAATGACGACGTTACCGATCCTTTGTTCGCCTGGTTCGAGAACTCCGTTATCATTCCCATCGTGCCACACGGTACCGGATAGTTCCGCAGGAAGGTGCTCGCAAAAGTTATAGTTAACACCTTCATCTCCCGATCCGAGTTCGACCCGGAATCGATCGTTGCCTAACAACTCACCGGCTGCTAGGCCTCCCACCGTGCCCAATGATTCGTGGGCATCGAGCAGATTGGCTGGCTGAACTTCTACGACAGTGTAAGTGCCGGGCGTTAACGAGCTAAATTCATACCGGCCATCGGCATTCGTCAGAGTCGATCCAACCAAATTTCCGGTTTCGTCGTATAACTCAATCGTTACACCACTTACGCCGGTATGATTTGGATCTGCC
>JBCCSJ010000423.1:0-3780 GCA_039200505.1 Planctomycetota bacterium
ATTCGGTTCGTTATACCAGGACGTTGGGCGGTTCATCGGGATGGTGATGCCGTTCTGGATGATCTTGACTCCGATTATTTACCCTCCAAACACGCAGGGACTTGGGACGTTGCTCAATTGGGTGAATCCCGCCAGTCCGCTTTTGATTTTGGCCCGAGATTGGTTGCTGCTTGGGTCAACCGAATTCTTGATGACCGGTCTAATTTTTGCGGCTTTAGCAATTCCATTTTCGTGTGTCGGATTGCTGGTTTTTCGAATATCCATTCCTGTTCTGGTTGAACGCATGTCCGCCTGATTTAAAAAAACTCTGTTTATGTTTCATTCCTCCGTTCCCAATCATTCTGCTGCGATTCTAGACGTCGACCACGTCTGGAAGATTTATTGCCGTAATTTAAAACGGGCGATGTGGTATGGCATTCGCGATTTGGGTCGGGAGGTCATCGGGGCTGGTCGAAATCGTACTCATCACGACTTACGACCGGGCGAGTTTTTTGCTCTGCGAGAAATCAACTTCCGAGTGGAACCGGGCGAGTGTGTGGCTCTGATAGGTCCCAATGGTGCTGGTAAAAGCACGATGCTGAAAATGATCAATGGATTGATCAAACCCGATTCTGGAGGCATCTCGATTCGAGGGAAAACTGGCGCCCTGATCGAACTGGGGACAGGCTTCAATCCGATTCTGTCAGGACGAGAGAATATTTATATCAATGCCGCCGTTTTGGGGTTAAAAAAATCAGAAGTGGATTTGCTGTTTGATGAAATCGTTGATTTCGCCGAATTGGGGCACGTGATCGACGATCCAATCAAGTCATACAGCACTGGGATGAGAGTCAGGCTAGGATTCTCGGTAGCCGCCAATCTTCGCCCTGAACTGTTGTTAATCGACGAAGTACTTGCCGTGGGGGATGTCGGCTTTCGCATGAAATGTTTCGCTCACTTGAATAATCTGGTCAAAAGTGGCATTTCGATTATTCTCGTTACTCACGCGGTAGGGATGTTGCAGCGTGTGGCGACTCGTGCCGTGGTTTTTGGACAGGGTAAAGTGGTTCACGATGGCGATTTAGAGACTGGCTGTACGATCTATGAGGAAATGCTTGGAGCCAGTGACCGGGTGCGGGCGAAAAAGAAAGAAGAGGACGGCAAAGTTGCTTCGGTGGCTGAAGTCCAAGTTTGCAACGGCCACGGAACTCCCCAAAACGAGTTTGAGACGGGAGAACTGGTCCAACTAAAAATTCAAATAAAAACGAAGAACAGAATTCCTGACGCAAGGCTTATCGTAGCAATTTGTTCGCCGGTCCATGGGGTGCTTTGTTCCGTTTCGACACCGTATCAAAATGTCGACTTGGATATTCACCCACCCGAACAAATGGTTACTTTAAACTTGCCCCGGATTCCATTCCTATTGGGAAGTTACCACTTCAACATCAGTTTATACGGCCAGGAAATCATCGATTTTTATCATCGAAGCCTGCTTCGAGGTACGTTTCGAATTGTCGGCCCGCCGACGGATGCCAACGGCTACGGAATCAACGGAATTACGACCCTGGAGCATGCGTGGGACGTTAATGGATAAGCCCCAAATTCACTTTATCATCAGTGCCCCGAGAAGTGGTTCGACCTGGTTAACGACCGCCTTGAATCATCACCCCGAAATTTTCGGGACAGAGCATCGTTTGTTCGGAAACTTTTGCGAAGTTTGGCAAAATAACGACGGGACTTCCTCGCCAAGGATAACGTTCGACAAATATGCCGAAGCATTCGGCTCTCATTACTTTTACCAGTTCATGAATCGGAACTTCGATTCGTTCGTCGATGATTTTAAAGTTTCGTTCTTCAATTTCCTGTGGCATTTTGCCAGTGGTCGAACTGGGAAACGGGTGATCGTTGACAAAATCACTCCGTATCCCGGAACCGCCCCAAGGGTGCTCCAAGAGATTCGCAAATATTTTCCGGACGCCAAATTGATTCATTTAGTGCGCGACGGAAGAGATGTGCTAACCAGTGGCACTTTCGATTGGTTATTAAAAGATGCTGATGGGACCGACCGATACGATTTTTATTGCCGGCCAATTCCTGGGATGAAACTGGAACGATTTTTTGATCCGAAAGTGATTAAAAAGTGGTGCCTGAATTGGAACGAAACGATCGATGTGTTTGAGCATGACGAACCCGACCACCGGATTACTTACGAAGCGATGAAAGAAGACATGGCCGAGGCACTGAAGCCAATTTTTCGATTGCTTGATGTCGAAGTTTCCAACGAAGTTGCTGACGCATGCGAAGAAGGTTCCACGTTCGAACAAATGTCGGGTAGGCCCCCTGGTCAAGAAGATCCGACCGCCAAAGCCCGCAAGGGAATCGTCGGCGATTGGAAAAACTTTTTTACGCTTCCTGATGGAGAGTTATTTGACGCGCTATCAGGAGAACAAATGCAAAAAATGGGTTACGTCAACGATAGTCGTTGGGTCAAGGATTTACCGATGCATCTTAAAATGGTTCGAGAGCCCGGCGAAAATCATCGCATTTAAACGGTCCAGCAATTTTTGAATGTCGGAACTTAAAGCTTACATCCTGTGCCAATTTGCCGCGAAAAGCTCCATCTATCACAGTTGGCTGGATGGGCTTTCGATGGATGTTGAAATCGTGGACGAAAATCTTGCCGATTGGCAGGTACCTCGAGATGCTGGAATTCTAATCACGCATATGCATTATCGCTGGGAAGAACTCTCCTTTTTGCGTGAACAGCTGGATCGCGGTGAGCGTCCGATCTTGATATTGGCAGATGGAATTCTGGAGTACCGCAATACGTGGGAAAATCCCGGTCTGGTGAAAGGTTCTCTGTTTCAACCGATCTTTGGACATAAACTTGCTTGTCTTGGAAACGCTCAGGCGCGAATCGTTGAATCGTGGGGCAATTCGGGAAAATGCGAAGTCGTCGGACTGCCTCGCCTTGATCACCTGACTCCGCCTGAAATCAAACAGGAAACCTCAGATTCGGTTCATCAAATTTCAAAGCAATTTCGGATCATGGTGGCTACCGCTAACACTCCAGCATTTGACGAACGCCAACATGAAACGGTAGCTAGGTCACTTGATTTGTTAAAAAATTGGTTCGAAAAGAACCCGAAGATTGGCGACCGCCAGGTTGAGTTAATTTGGCGATTGAGTGCTGGATTGGACGACGAACTGCTGGCAGACGAATCTATCGACGATTTCGATGGCAAAGAAGGTCAACCGCCATTGGCAGAGGTTTTTGAAACAGTCGATGCAGTGATTACGACGCCATCGACGATTTTTCTGGAAAGTGCGATTCGAGGTTTGCCCACGGCGGTGTTAGATTTTCATCATTGCCCTCAATACCTATCACCAGCCTGGACCTTAGGTTCGGCCGATCATTTCGATGGGGTGATTCCCGAACTGGCTCGGCCCTGCCCCCGTAAAATGCGGTTCCAGCAGACCGTCCTTCACGACCAGCTGGAGTGCGCAACGCCGGCCAAACCAAGAATGATCGAGTTGATCGAAAAAATGGTCGAAATCGGCAAAAAGCAAAGATCGGAAGGGCAAAAAATTTGCCTGCCGACTGCAAGGTTGCTTGCTCGCCCGCCGGCCAGAGATTTTGAAACCCAACCGATTTTGCTGGCGGACGTTTTTCCGGATGTTCCCGAATTTGAAATCGAAGATCGACAACGACTGCAAATTGAATTGATAGCGGCCAGGCAGAGGCTTGGGGAACTGCCTGTTGAACTTGCCGAAAAACAGCGGTACATCGCAAAGTTGCGA
>JBCCSJ010000424.1:0-3746 GCA_039200505.1 Planctomycetota bacterium
AACGCACCTTACGTTTGGGTGGAAACACCCAAAGACACGTCCAGTTGGGATTTCTTTGATCAGTTGCTGTCAAAATCGCATATCGTCGGAACTCCAGGAAGTGGATTTGGTGCTGCGGGAGAAGGTTATTTTCGACTTAGTGCCTTTAACAGCCTTGAGAATACAGAAGAGGCAGTCTCGCGAATACAGTCTTCTATGGCCGGTGTTTGATTGGTATTTAAGTCGACTTTCGACACGGTTATCTTTCTTCCCACGGAATCCCATCCACCGCTGAAAATCCAAATTCGCGATAGCGAACTTGGCCGCGGTTGGATGCGGATAAAAATTTGGCAAAACGTCGCGCGGCTTCTGGATTGGAGCTGGTTCTAAGAATGCCGACGGAACAACTGGCCGAAACGTCTGCCAATTCATCAATGGAGATAAATTTAAGGTCAGGATATCCGACCAAAATTGCGTCGAAGACGACCCCTACGTCGGCGGCTGTTAACTGAACATCGTTGGCTACGTCGTTAACAGTGGTACGAAAGGCAACGGTCGCCTTCGCCAGTCGTTCCCAGCGGCCGCTTTTTTCCATTGCCTTTCGGGTCACCGATCCGATGGCAGCGATTTCGGGATCTGCTTGGACCAGTCGAATGTCGGGGGAAAGCAGTTGTTCAAAATTTTCGATCTCAATTCCGAATTCGCGACGCACGGCAATTCCGACTTGCATCCTTGCCAGCGGAATCGTTTCTTCCACCAGCCCCTTTTGAGTTGCCAATTCCAGGTAACTGTCATCAGCGGGAATATACAAATCCCCCGTTCGACTGATCTGTAAACCCTAAAGCCACGACTGCGATGGCCCAAATTGCACTGTGACGCGGATCCCGGTCTCCCGAAGATAATCTTCGCAAATTTTTTCAATCACGAGCCGATTGCTTGAGGCGCACAGAATTGAAATGGATTCTGAAGTGCGTCCTTGTGTTATTTCATCCCGTGGCCAAATTAAAGAGACTAACAACCCCACCAATAAGACAATCGACCCGGCGGCGAACACCTGTATCCGATTCATGCTTTGGAGCCTTTCTTAATTGATCGAAACCAACCCGACTGGATCATAACTTGGATCCTCTTATTGGCCAGATCTCGATGAAATCACGATCAACAAAGGTGGGGATCTATGTTTGGACGAACTGATACATTGACGACATTGGAAGTTCATCAATGGGAACCCGTAAATTATTTCCGTCTGCCTCTCGACTCGTCCTTAATTCATCCTTACGATCATTCTGGGAACATCTATTTTGTAAACCGTTTCATTCATGCCGAATATACTCATTACAGGATCGAGCGGTTTTGTAGGTCGCATGGCAAGAAAACGATTTGAGGAGCAAGGATGGAATGTCTTCGGTGTCGGTCGTCGCCTTACTCAGCAGCAAAATTATTTTCAAGCTGACCTTTCCCAACCGATCCCCCGGGCCATTTTTGACGTCGCCAAGGGCTGCGATGTCGTACTTCATGCGGCGGCAAGAAGTAGTCCATGGGGACGACAAAAGGAATTTTATTTGGCGAATGTCGTGGCGACCGAAAACGTAATCGATTTGTGCCAACGTTGCGGTAGTCCCAAACTAATTTTCGTTTCTTCCTCCAGCGTCTTTTATCGGGATTGTGACCAACTTGGAATGACGGAAACCGCTCCATTTGCAGACAAACCAGTCAACCATTATGCGGCGACCAAACAGGTGGCCGAAAGAATTTTGGCAAAATATGACGGCCCTTCTGTGATCGTCCGGCCAAGAGCAGTTTACGGACATGGTGACACCGTTTTGTTTCCAAGAATACTCGCTGCCGCAAAAGCAGGGAAACTTCCGTTGATTGTTCGCAAAGAATCGGAAGTCGTTGGGGATTTGATTTCAATCGAAAACTTGTGCGACCATCTGTTTCAAATTGCCAGCCAGTCTTCGATAAGTGGTGCCTTCAATTTGACCGATAACGACCCTCAACCGATCATCCGATTCCTGAATCAGGTACTCGAAAGACTCTTGATTCCACAACCCACATGGAAAATTTCAGCGCAAAATGCTTACCGGTTGGCCTGGTGGATCGAGAACGTCAACAAGCTTGTTTGTCCTTGGCGAGAGCCAACGATTACCCGATTTGGAATCCACGTCTTTGCCTTCTCAAAGACGTTTGATGTTTCCAAAATGCTAAACCAGCTAGGTCCTCCTCGACAGTCTACCGATCAAGCAGTGCAGCAATTCGTCCAGTGGTTTGAAGCAGGTTCGCCGGAAATTTCTTAATCCTTAGGTGCTATATTACCGCTGAAAAGATTCAATTTGTGGTTACGCTCATCAGCGGGTTCTATTTGGTTCATCTGGCGATCAGGCTTACTCTCGCTAGGCGATATGTTCGAGCCCAAAAAGGTTTGACAATTGGTCGGTCGCTTTCGGACCATTTGGCAAAAAAGATTACCATCGCACAACCAATTTTAAGCGGTGATCCGTTGCTTGAACCAACGCTACGGCGAATCGCAGACGATCTGAATCCAAAAATTCAGTTTGTCTGGTTGGTCGACGATTGTGATGTCGAGGGACAAGATATCTGCGAAAAACTGGCTGGCAGCCGTCCCCAAATCGCGATTCAAATCTGTCCTCGATGTCCTGCTAACTTCAACCCCAAGGCTTTTAAGCTACAAATAGCTTTACAGATGTCAACTCGTCCGTATTTTGTGGTAGTAGATGACGACACAAATATTTCCGAGGACTCGGTGATTTCCGCTATCGAGTCTTTGGATCAATTTGATCTCTATACCGGACTGCCCGTCTACCGGAAAGGTAAAAACTGGGCCTCCAATCTCCTGACACACTTCGTCAACAACAACGCAATCCTGACATACCTTGCCCCTTTGAATTTTTTCAAACCCATCACGATCAACGGAATGTTTTACGTGGTTGAAAGACAGAAGTTTGTAGACCTAGGAGGGTATCAATCGATTGTCCAGAAATTATGCGATGACTTGGCGGTTTGCGAAATGACAACGAAGGCTGGCTGGCGGATCAAGCAGGGAGTTTCAATTCAGGAAGTTTCATCCAGTTGCGAACAACTTTCAGATTACTGGAACATGATGCATCGTTGGATGATTTTTAGCATTCTGCTGTTAGGAAGGCTGCCATTTTGGAAGCGTTGTTTCGTCATTGGACTGTTGGGAGTGTCAGGCTGGGTGCTCAATCTGGTTTTAATTGCAAACCTTTTCCTTTTATTTTTACTGCCATTTTCAACCGTGATATTAACGACCAGTTTTCTGTTGATCCGATTCGCAGTCTTAAGTTTCACACATCGACTTTTAAAACCTGCCAGGATCCCATTCCAATTTTGGGCGTCTTTGATATCCGAAATCCTTGTTCCCATTCACTTCACTTTCGCTTTTTTCTTTGGCCAAATCGTGTGGCGAGGAAAACGGATTCGAATTGGGCGTGATCTCACGTTCGGAATTCAAACTGAGGCGAGACCTTGAAGATTCTTGATCAACCACCCAAGCCCCATTCCCGATCAATCGCAAAAGTGGCGATTCTGACCGGATTAAGTCAACCAATATCGAACCATCTGTCCACCGATCAGGTGGCCTTAATGGATGCCCTTCCTATTCCGAAAGAGTGGAAAGTTTATCGAAATTTTCCTTACATTGAATTGGAAAAAATTACCGACGCGAACCATTTGATCAGCGCGAGTTTCGAAAACATCAAGCAGTTCGTCTACAGTCACGGCAAGCA
>JBCCSJ010000425.1:0-3745 GCA_039200505.1 Planctomycetota bacterium
CGAAAATTGGGCGGAATCGACCAATAGTGACGTTTATTTGGTCGCCACCGATGGAAGTTCGACGCCACGCAATCTCACCGAAGGCGCAGAAGGGTACGACAACGATCCCGTCTACTCGCCTGACGGAAAATATCTGGTTTATCACTCGATGAAACGGGCCAGTTTCGAATCGGATCGCAACCGAATCATGCTCGTCGATCGATCCACAGGAGCCAGGAAAGACTTGACCGCCGGGTTGGACCAAACAGCCCATGGGGCAACCTGGATGCCTGATTCGAAAGCTTTGGTATTCGATTCCGAACGAAACGGTACCAATCAGATGTTTAAAATCGAAGTTGCCAACGGAAGTACATCCCAGATCAGCAAAGGCCAATATAACTGGCACATTATGGGGTTCACTCCAGATGGGCAAACCGCGTTAACCTCGCGAACAAGCATGATTCGTCCGGCAGAACTACACTCGGTGTCAATGGCCGATGGGTCGGATCAGGTGCTGACAGATATTAACGGGACCGTGTACGAATCACTCGAACTTCCAACCGTTGAGGCAAGATACGTAGATGCGACCGATGGAAAAAAAATTCACTGCTGGGTGATTTATCCGCCGGGATTTGACAAAACGAAAAACGAAAAATGGCCATTGTTGACCTATTGTCAGGGCGGACCCCAAGGTCAAATCGGGCAATGGTTTTCATATCGTTGGAATTTTCATTTAATGGCAGCCAATGGTTATGTTGTGGTGGCTCCCAATCGTCGCGGCTTGCCTGGTTTTGGTCGCCAATGGAACGATCAAATTTCTGGTGATTGGGGTGGTCAAGCCATGCAAGACATCCTGTCAGCAACCGATAGCATGACGGCCGAAACTTACATTGATCGCAAAAAAGTAGCTGCAATCGGCGCGAGTTTTGGAGGCTACACCGTGTATTGGCTGATGGGTAATCATAAAAAGCGATTCGCGACGATGATTGCTCATTGTGGTGTTTTTAATCTCGAGTCCATGTATGGTTCGACTGAAGAACTGTTTTTCGTGAACTGGGATTTGGGCGGCCCGTACTGGAAAGGCGGAGATGTTTTTGACGAATATCAACAGTTCTCTCCTCACCGATTTGTCCAAAACTGGGATACGCCTCTTATGGTGATCCACGGTGAAAAAGATTTTCGAGTTCCCGTTACTCAAGGAATGGAAGCGTTTACAGCTGCCCAAGTCCTGGATATTCCGTCCCGATTCTTGTATTACCCCAATGAAGGTCACTGGGTGCTACAACCTCAAAATGGCGTTCTTTGGCATCGAGTCTTTTTTGACTGGTTAGGTCGATATTGCAAAAACTAATTTTGCACAAAACGGTTACGACTAGAAAAAACTGATTTCAACACCATCCTTTAAGTGAGATGATCTCGAATTTTTCAATTGACACGGAATGAAATCACCCGATTGGGTTTGCGTGACGGAGGTGAAAAATTGGATCCAGTTCGAGCCCAGTTTTTACTGCTCAAGTGTCGAGGCGATGAGATCTGGGATTTAGAAACCTGCCGTCAGGAGAGGATCCCAGAATCCTGGATCGCCGAAATGATGGACGCTTTTGAATCGGGATTTGACCGAGATTCAAATACGATCTATTACGAGGGCAAAATGGTGAACCAGTACGAAGGAGTTCATGATTTGCATCTCGCCTATAAACTTGCGGAATTTTTGGGTATAGATTGGAAACGAGCGACTTCGGGAATCATCAGCCGATGCGGTCAGGTCGAGGCCCTAAAATTGGAACTAGACGAACTGTAGCGGACGGCTTGGCACTTGGATCACAAGCCAAAAAAATTTCTTGTATTCCAACAAACAACTATGTCAGTTACTCGGCATCTAAAAATCGTGTGGCTGGAAAGAACAAGTTGATACGAGTTGAAGGATCTTTTCCAATCGTTTGTAAGCCTAGCCGGCGTCTACATTAAGATTGCGGAATACCGGTCCATTCGCATGTTCAGAACCTAAGCCAATTTTTCAAGAAATGGTGGATCTTTCCCTTCGATGTCGGCCAACGCATTGGCCGCGGCCCGCTGTTCAGCCTCTTTTTTATTCTTGCCCCATGCTGGTGCGAATGTTTTGCGGCTGACGGTCGCACGAACTTGAAACGACTTGTCATGATCGGGACCATAATGATCGACAAGCTCGTAAATGGGCGGTAGTCCAAATCGTTTTTGCGAGTATTGCTGTAATTCGGATTTGTAATTGATGCTCAATCTGCCAGCGACCGCTTTATCCACCTGTTCCTTAATGAGCGGAATCAAGAAACTTTTTGCCGATTCCATTCCGCCGTCCAGATAGATCGCGGCAATAATTGCTTCAACAGCGTTTGCCAAAAGTGACTTGGGCACCTCACCTTGACTAACGAGTCCCTTGCCCACAATCAAATATTCCTTCAAGCCTAGCTGATTGCCAATTTGGGCGCATGTTTTGCGACTGACAACTACTGATTTGATTTTGGTTAGATCTCCCTCCAGCCAGTCAGGGAAATGGGCATACAAATAGTCGCAAACCACGAAGCCTAAAATTGAATCGCCCAGAAACTCCATCCGCTCATATGATGCGAGTCGAGTATTGGCAAACGAAGGGTGGGTAATTGCAGTCGACAATAGTTCTTTGTTAGCGAATTGATAGCCAAAAATCTTTTCGCATTGGCCGATAATGGTTTCCATTCCCGCCGAGTCAATTTCGCTGTTTTTATCCATCCGGTTGAGGTTCTTCGAGATGCAATCAGAAGAAAATCGTCAAATGCCGTTCCTAGCTACCAAGTTTAGAGAACGCGATTAGTAATGAAAGGGCCGATTTCAGACTGCCACACATTTCGTGCACCGTCCGAACTCGATCTGTCCACGCGGGACGCCCTTTCAACCCAATCAACGAAACGAAATTGCAAACCTGGAGATTGTGCGTTCGCTCCTATTTCACTCCCTAGCGATAGAAATGAATTAGGTTCCCCATCAGAATTCAAGCTTTTGGCAAAGCATCGCTTTTTCGCGATACGAGTTCGGCGATCATGAAGGCCAACTCCATCGCCTGGTCGTAATTGAGTCTTGGATCGACGGACGACTTGTAAGCTTTCTTCAAATCAGGCTCACTGACGTTCAGGCTTCCTCCAACGCATTCGGTAACATTGTCCCCGGTCAATTCGAGATGGACACCGCCAAGGATCGAACCCATTTTTTTGTGAATCTGAAAAGCTTTTTCAACTTCGGTCGAAATACATTCGAAGCTTCTGGTTTTCAGGCCTTCGGCGGTTGAATACGTGTTGCCGTGCATCGGGTCAGAGCAGAATAAGACTTCGAGATTGTTGTTCTGAATCGCTTCGATAATGGGCGGCAAGCATTTTTCGATTTGGTCTGCTCCGAACCGGTGGATCAATGTAATGCGTCCGCATTCATTATCGGGATTCAAGACGTTGATTAACTCCACTAACTCGTTTGGTAAAAACTGAGGTCCGACTTTGATACCGACAGGATTTTTGATTCCTTTGAAATATTCAACGTGGGCACCATCGAGATGGCGTGTTCGGTATCCGATCCAGGGTAGGTGGGTGCTCAGGTTGTACCAGCCATCTCTTCTGGGGACGATTCGCGTTTGCGCTTGCTCGTAATTTAGGTGCAAGCCTTCGTGCGAAGTGAAAAAGTCAATCGATTTGCTTTGTGCAATGGAAGTCCCTAGTGCTGCTTCCATAAAATTCAACGAATTTGAGATCGATTTAATCATTTC